>URZO01000072.1 GCA_900552465.1 uncultured Parabacteroides sp.
AATCTTTATTAACCGTCAGCTGAAGCAGACGGCAAAAGAGAGCCTGCGGCACGAGTTAATTGGATAACCGCCTGTACCGTCCCCACGATCTGTATCAGGCTTCGGCGATAGGTTTCGCGGTCGTCGCCGTTCAGTTCGTTGATGTAGCGGCTGTAGGCGATTTCGTGGGCGTAGGCAGCAGGGTTGTCGCTCTTGCTCCAGGCCGTGCGGTAGTTGTTACGTACCAGGCGGGCGAAGTCGAGGAAGGAGCTTTCCCGGCTGCCATACCGGCGGAAGTCCAGGTCGTAGCGCGAGGTGCGGACCGTATACTTCTGCCCGTGCCAATGCTCGTTGCTGCATCCGTAGGCCGTGATCCCGAAGAAGTTATGCGCCTCGCGCGCCAACTGGCTCATACCCCAGCCGCTCTCGAAGGCAGCCTGTGCCAGGATCACGGCCGGGTTCATGTTGTAGGCCGTCCCCGCCGCTAAGGCCGCGGGGAGGGACTCCCGGACGAAGGAGATCTGCTGCGCCGTCATGCCGTTACAGTTCTCCCGGACGCTCCTCTTCGCCCGAACCGCCGCCCTGCGATGGCGCCGTCTCTTTTCCGATACGTTCGACACTCACTTTTTCCAGGCTGCTTTTCAACAGCGTGCTCGGACGGAAGACGATGCGCGGTTTCCGTATCAGGCTCGCCTTGAACTCGTCCGTCGTGCTGACCCCCTTGCTCCCGAAATTGATCTGGAAATTCCCCAACTCGCCGAACTGCACGATCTCGCCGCGCAGCAACGCGCTCTTCATCACCGTGAGCGCCCCGTCCATCACCACCAGCACATCCCCGCGCGAAGCCGTCGAAATGGAGGCCACCGATTCGCAGAGGTTATCGAAACTGAACGTGCCGCTGTTATTCACCGATGCATAATACTTCTTGTCGTCCTTCCCTGCATCCTTGGAAAGATCTTTTCGCAACACCAACTTGTACTTGACTGACATATACGTTGAAATTTAAAGGTTGATAACTGATTTTTTCCCGATCACAATTCAAAGATACGCCACGCCCCTTCGCTTCTGAGGCCCTTTCCCGCCCTGCTGCCCCCTGCTCTGCCTTTTTCAGGCCAAAAGAGCTTAAGTAAGAGATAATCGGTTGTAGGCAGGCCTGTTCGCGCCAGGTGGCATAAATGGGTGCCGGCGCTGGCACTAAACCAATCTTTTTATGAAATAATTAATCTCATAAATAGTTGTATTTCAAATATTTATTACTACATTTACAGTGTAAAATAAAACACTAAATGACATGGAAAACAAAGCAAATTACTCCCGGGTATGGGCCGTTTACGAACTCGCCTTGTGTTATTTCCCCGACTCGTCTCCCAAGTCGGCCACCGACAAGCTGTCCCGTTGGATACGCCTGAGCGGTGACCTGAAGGACAAACTCGAGGTACTCGACTGGCATCCCGGAAACAAACTATTCACACCCAAGCAGGCGATGTGCATCGTCGACCACCTGGGTGAACCTTAAAAACAAGCATCATGCAAACAGAGAATCAACAAAACAGGGTAGAGGAAGAACCGTCTTTTTCCTATTATGAGAACCTTTTCCAGCTACGCGCCGGAAAGAACCTGTCGCTGACAGAAGTGTATAACCAGATCGCCGGCCCCGGGCTGCGCCACGCCACGGGCGAGGTCCGTCGTGCCATTGCCGAAGGGAAGCCGGAGCGGGGCAAAGAGCTGAAGATGCAGCTGCCCGCCATCGCCGTCTCCTGTCGGTTCCCCGAAGAGCGGCGTACGGAGCAGGCAGGGCCGTATACCGGCTATGTGCTTGTCGACAGCGACAACCTCACGTGTCCGGCTGCGGAGTATCGCGACCGCTGCGCCGCCCTCCCCTTCGTTGCCCTGGCCCATGTCAGTGCGGGCGGTAATGGCGTCCACCTGCTGGCCCGTGTCTCAACAGGCGTGGAAGACCATGTAGCCGTCTGCCGCTCCCTCCAGCAGTTCATTGAAACGGCTTTCGGTTATCCCGTCGACCACAGTTGCACCGACCTCACCCGCACGGCCCTCCTTTGCCACGACCCGGAGGCGCGGTTAAATACGCGGGCAACCGCGTATTTAATTGAAAATGGAAAATTGAAAATTGAAAATGAAGAGGGAGAGAAAAAATTTTCAATTGATACCGGCGAAAACCTTGGCCGGTATCTTGATGGGGCGGATAGGACGTTGGCTTGGGTGAAAGGGCAGCGGCATACGAACCTCGTCAGCCTCGCCTTTACGCTCAACCGGGCCGGGTTCGACGAACGGGCGGTGACGGACGAATGCATCCGCCGCTATGCGCAGCCGGATTTCGGGGAGAAGGAGATCGCCAAAGTGATCGCCTCGGCCTACACTTCCGGACGGGCCGAACATGGGTGTAACCGGAAAGAATTCGTGCCCCCGGCAGAGGGAGTTTCCGCCCGTTCCGCCTGTTCCGCACTATACACTCCTTCGTCCGATGAAACGGGGGATAGTTCGCTGGAAAGCAGAAGGTTAGAAAATGCAAAAGAGATGACGCGATGCTTCCCGCCGGCGGTCTACGAAAACCTCCTCCCGTTCTTCAAAGAAATGTTCACCGAAGGGCTTACCGAAGTCGAACGTTCGGTCACCCTCGTAGGCGGTACCGGCATCTTTTCGGCAGCCATGCCCGGCGTGAGAGGCTCCTATCAGGGCTCTATCTGCGAACCGCCCCTCTTCTGCTGTATCTCCGGCGCTCCCGCCTCCGGAAAGGGGATGGTCAACAGGATACATAAAGTCTTCCATGTCTACGCCGAAGGCATCCGCCGCACGTCGGCAAGAGAAGTGAAAGTTTATAACGATAAAATGAAACAATACAATTTTGAAATGGTAAAACAATTGAAAGCAAAAGGCGAGCTGCCGGAAGAACCGGAATGCGTGCGCCAGAAAGGCCTTGAACTGGCCGGTAACATATCACGTCCGCGGATGATCGAACAGTTGGCCGACAACGGGCACTATGCCGCCCTGATGTGTGAAACCGAGATAGACGTGATCAACAACTCGATGGAACAGGACAACGGACAGTATCACGACCTCCTGAACCAGATTTTCCAACACGAACAGGTCAGCAAAGACACGAAGCAGGACAAGTACTACTCCAACCCCTTTCCCCGCATGGCGCTCGTCTTCACCGGTACGGAAGGACAGGTGACGCGCCTGATCCATTCCACCGAAGACGGCCTCTTCAGCCGCCTGCTCTGTTTCTACATCTCCGGGCAAGGCGAATGGAAACCGTTGACCAATGCCGACGACACGCCCCAGCGTGCTACCTACTATTCCGACCTGGGCCATGCCCTCCAGGAGATCGCCCTCTTCCTCGACCAGCATCCTACCTGGGTGAGCTATACCGAAGAGCAGCGGAAGTTTATGAATGAAATCTTTCCGCTCGAACTGGAACGCCTGCGTGCTTTCGGCGAAGGCGACAAGACGGCTATCCTCTTCCGTATGGGCATGATCCACTTCCGTATCTGTATGGTCCTGACGGGCCTTCGCAAAGGCGAACAGCGCCTGCCATACGCCGAGATGAAGGTACGCGACGACGATTTCAACACCGCTACCCAGATCATTTTCCACTGTCTGAACCATTCCTTGGTGCTCAGTACGCTGCTGAAAAAAGACGAAGTGCTCAAGCCGATCTCGAACCCGATCGTCAGCGAGCAACTTTTTAGCCAGTTATGTGAAAATTTCAATACTCAGGAAGCCCTTGAAAAGGGTAAAAACCTCGGAATGGAAAAAAGGTCCGTAGAACGGGTTCTTACACGCTGGTGTAAAAAGGGATTAATCACCCGTGTTATGAACGGTAAATATCATCGTAACACATTGAAAACCAAAAAGAACAATGGTGGCAGGAGTGTATAGGGCGGAAGTTGCGGAACTGGCGGAAACTCTTCTTAAAAAAGTGTATTTTGTAAAAATACATTTAGAAAACTCCCGGCAGGTTTTTTCTGAAAAATGTAAGTGTTTTTCCGTAAAAACGACTATCTTTTGAATATCAACTGCTATTTGTTTAACAAAAATCTACCTGAAAAATGACTAAAAAAAACGATCGTTTATTTTAGTCATCAAAAGTCTACATTTTTTTCCAATCCTCCAAATTTTTTTAAAAGAAAAAACGCCTTAATTTTCAAGACTTTTCATTCGTTTTTTTAAAAAAACTCTCCAAACCCGCATCCAGCCTAAAAATGACTAAAAAAAAGGATCGTTTTCGGTCGTCAAAATACATAAAAAGACATTTGTTAACTGCTATTTGTATAAAACGATAGTATAGGGTAAGTTAATAAAACGATTATAGGGTAAATATTTTAATATCATTCAATAAACTCATTATTAATGCTTTAATTAAGGAAACATTATGAAAAAGAGATTACTTATGTTGCTCGCAGCCTTTATGGCGGTGACGAGTGTGGGGTGGACGCATGCGCAAGGCACCTCGGGAGACGGTTATGAAAAAACCAATGATGGTTACAAAGTAACTACTGCGGCTGGTTTCGAAACTGTTTTGGGAATACTAAACGGAGAGTCGGGAACAACGCCTGCAAAGATTACTTTGGCTCAAGGAACTTATACTTTGGAAGACCTTGTAGAGGTTAAGAAGGACCTCACGGTTGTGGGAACAGATTCTACTGATTGTGTAATTAATGGAAAGTTCCGCATCAATGGAAGCGGGCAGCAGGCTGTATCATTTAATAATGTAAAGATTAATTGTACGGATACAACGATTACCCTTACGAACCCGGAGGTTACACTGACATTGGATGCTGCTGCTGTCTATGGTTCGCATTGCGTTAAGTTTAACGATTATACAGCGACAAAAGCACCGACTTATATCGTTAAAAACTCGGCTCTTCATGCACGAACTCATTATGCTTTATGGACGCGTTCAACAGGAACATATACCTGGAAGATCGATAACTCTTTATTGGAGGGATGGTGTGCTTTGTATACATCGTTGGGTACACCTGATATAACAGTTTCCAAATCTCATTTGTATGGTACGACTACATCTACAGCAGGAAATAATCCTGCATATACGAATGGGCATAGCGGAAATGGTTTTGCTACGATCGTTTTTGAGAATACGCAAAATGGGAAAGTCTTATTGGATAACACAGATGTGAAGTCTAATTGGAGTGCAGATGCAAAGGATATCCTGAATTCCGTTATTTTCCAAGTCTGGGAATCGAATAACAATACGGCTAAGTTGGGTGCAACCGGCAATGTTGTGGAATTGAAAAACGGCTCTTCCTTCTGGATCGAGAAGCCGGATTTCACTCCTATTTTTGTTTATCATGGAGCAAGCGGAACTTATGGTAGCGTAACGAATAACTGGGTAACAACAGACGGTACGGCTACCTTTAAATATGGTACGGACAATCTGTCGGCAATGGTTATCTCCAATAATGGTAATATCCGCACTGCGGTAGCTCCTGTTCAGGGAGGTATCGATAATATGAATAGTTGGACTGCTGATGGGGATGTCGTAACTTTCCCGAATGCAGGTTCGATTGATTTGACAAAACAATGGGTAATCCAAAACGCAATTACTTTAAAAGGTAATAAGACTTCAATTCAGGCGACAGGTGAAGCTTGGCCTAAAAATGGTGATAAAATTGTAAACACTGCCAACCTGATTTCCGTTGAAGGGAGTAAGGAAGGTACTGTTACTCTCGAAGGCCTTAGTATCCTAAATTCTAAGGCTGCCGGCATCAATGCGCAGTCTAAAATGAAAACTGTTTTGAAGGATGTTACATTAAAAAATAATGCTACAGCCGGTCTGATAGTTCACTCTGCTGTAGAAGCTACAGGCTTACATACGGAAGGTAATACGTGGGGTGGTGTGAATGTCGACAAAGGGACTCCTGACCATCCTCTCTCCTTTACTTTCGACGCAACTTCTACCTTTGCCGAATCCTCCAAAATCTGGGCAGAAAAAGATAATGTACAACCTTCTGCTGTAACAGTTCCTTCAGCCGATTGGACTTATTTCGAAGGCTTAGGAGGTGGAGAAGGTAAGACACCGATGTACTATTGGACAAATTCGAAACTGATTTCCGAGAAGGTTACGGCATTTTATGGTGATAAAGAACTTGGAGCAGGTTCTTATACATTAGTTTATGCCAATGGGAATCCGATTACAGTGGCTGCCAATGGGAATGACGGAATTAAGATTAGTGCGGGAAGTGATGATGTCTTGGTACTGAAGACGTCGGATAATCCGATTATTTTCGGCGGTGCTAAATATAGTGATACGGAATCTTCCAATATAACCATGACAGGTGGTGAAGTATATATGCTTGTCGGTGGTGGCTATCTGGGCAATGTGAAAAATGCGAATATAACGGTTACCGGCGGTAATGTTACTAAATACCTGGTTGGCGGTGGCTATGGCCCGAGCCAGTCGTTTACTGATAAAAGAAAAACGGCGGATGTTACAGGCAAAGCAAGCGTAAAGATTGAAAATGCTACAGTGCGTTATCTTATATCCGGTGGTATGTTATATGCCAAAACTGCTGCAACAGATGTTGCTATAACAGGTGACAATACTAAGATCTCCTATGCTTTAGGTGGTGGTTTTGCACCGGTAGGCAGCGACCAATCTTTAGATAAAGACTTTGCAGCTACCTCTAATACGATTGCAACGGCAAACTTCTCGATGACGGGCGGTACTGTAAACGGCGCTATTTGTTTAGGAGGTGGTTATAGCTATTCCTATACGAAGGACATTACAGCAACACTAAATGGTGTTACCATAAATGGAGGTCTGTATGGTATTGGTTGGAATGGAAATTCGGATAAAGTAGACGCTACTGTTTCTAAATGTACATTTAAAAAGGCAGAAGGTTATACAACTATCGCCGCCTTAGTTCGTGGAAAAGCGAACGAAGTGTCTATGAATTTTGATAATTGTACTTTTGACAATGAGAATGGGTATGAATGTTATTTGGGAGCTGATGCGGATTGGCAAGATGGTAATTATCCTACCCCTGTATCAGGCAAAACAACTATGACATTTGCAGGTAGCTCTATACCGGCAGTGAAGGTTAGCGAAGGAATGCAAGATGTCGTACTGAATGGTGCAAAAGTCAATGTGAATAAGTTCCTTCAGAAAACAAATGGTAGTGTATATGTTAGTACCTTTAGTGTTCCTTCAGGTAAAACCTGGTCATTCCAAAAAGGTATGACGATTGGTGAAGGTGTTACTCTTACTAACAGCGGAACCCTGAACGTTGCCGGTATCGACAATGAGACAGATTTGAGAAGTGCCGTTTCTGCCGGAGCAAACAAGATTGGTTTGACAAAGGGTGAGTTCGAGCTAACAAGCCAGCTGAAATTATCGAAGCCAGTCTCTATCAGTGGTGTGATCACAGATAAAGATACGACAACGATTGCAGCAGCGGCAGCAGGTGCATGGACACAGTGTGCGGATAAGAACGATTCTACTCTGTTGAATATAGTATCTTCGGATAAGGTATCATTGAATAATCTGAACATTAAGAACTCCCAGCGGAATGGTATCAATATTTTTGAATCGAAGGATGTTACTTTAAATAATGTATCAGTAAGCAATAGTAAAGCTGCCGGTTTGGTTATAAACAGTTCGACAGTTGCTGCAACCAATTTCCGTACTTCAGGCAGTGGCTGGGGATATGGCGTGAATGTGGACAAGGGATCAAGTCCAAGCCAAGGAGCTCCTGATCCTGTCTTTACGATCGGTTCAGGCTGTAGTTTCGCAGAGGCGGTTGCTATTGTCTCAGACAAAAAAGATGCTCCGGCCAGCTATGTTGTCGGTAATGGCTGGTTCAAGACAACAAAAGGCAATGCTTCTGTTTGGATCAATGGTGCCACCAGCGGCCTGAACTTCGCCATTACATCTGTTCCTTCTTCCGTCATTTACGGCCAGGCTAATCTGCCGTTGCTGACGAATGTGGACAGTGCTTATATTAAAGCTGGCAAAGTAAAAATAACTATCGATAAAGAAAATATTGCAAAGATCGAAAATGACTCTTTGAAGATATTGAAGCCGGGTAAGGTTAATCTGACTTTGGCTGTAGGTGATACTACGGTTGTTCAGCCGTTGGAAGTTTTGAAAAAGACTTTGACTATCACAGGTATCACGGGAACGACAAGAGATTATAATGGCAGTGATGAGGTAGATTTGGTTACGACCAATATGGAGGTAAAGGGCCTTGTAGGAGACCATACTGTTGCTAACGTGATCACTGCGCCGACTAAAGGCAAAGCCGAGTCTGCTAACGCAGGCGTACAGCCGGTGGAAGTAACAGCTACTTTGAAGACTGATGGCAGTACTAATTATAGTGAGTATTACGAACTGGCAAAAATAACCGGCGTAACGGATACGATTAAGAAAGTCGAACTGACGGTGACGGCAACGGTCGCACAGACAAAAGCTCAGAATGCTGATACGTTAAGTGTCGATTATGGTAAGCTTCCTACATTTGGAGTTACATACAGTGGTTTTGTCAATTCAGAGAACAAAGATTCTGAAGGCGTTTTGAAAGGCGACGTTAAATACAACAGCTCTGCCACAACGACCTCTTTAGCCGGAACATATTCCGTAACTCCTTCCGGTTTGACTGCCGATAATTATGATATCAAATATGTATCGGCTCCGTTTAAGATCAAGGCAGTAGCTCCGACGGTAGAGATGACGGGTATAGAAGTTGCTTCCCTGGGTACGGAAGGATCAAGTAATGCCTCTGTTAAGGTAACCGGACATGTTACGTCGAATGGCGGAACGAAAACGACCGCCTTGAAGGGTGACTTTAAAGTAAAAGCGAATGGCAGCTATGTAAGTAAGGGTCTGTCTTTGACGGTTGATAAGGACGGTATGTTCTTTACTACTTTGGAGAACTTGTCTCAAACAGAAACCCATATCCTGGCATCAGCTAAAGCAAGCGAAAGCCTGGCAAGTCCTGACGGAGATGGTGATGAAAAAGCAATGTCTGTCAATTTGGCTCTGAAATTACAGAATGTCTCTTTCGCATCGGCCTTTAAAACATTAACCTATGGTGCTGCTCCGATCACATTATCTGCCAAAGATTTTGAAGAGGGAGCGAAGGTTGTGTTTACATCCAGTGATGCAGCGATTCTGGCAATCCAGGATAGCAACCAAATAGTTGTTAAGAAACCGGGTGTAGCGACTATTACAGTAACTGCAACAAAAGATCAGTATATTACAGCAATCGCCAAGCAGACTATCACGGTCAACAAGAAAGCGCTGGCTGTAACACCGGAAACGATTACAAAACCGTATGACGGGACAACAGAGGTACAGGTTAAAGGTACATTGCCTGACTTGGGGGATTTGCAAACAGCTACTCTTTCTTCCGCTTCTCTCGATGCAAACTTTGCAAGTAAGAATGTCGGTCAGGAAATTGCTGTTGCATTGGCTGACGAATTCAAATTATCTACCGGTAGCGACTATTACGAACTGATCCAGCCAACCAATCTGACAGGTTCGATTACCAGTGGTGGCGATGTAACGGTGGTTGTTTCGAATGTTTCTCGTAGGTACAACGAAAAGGCTTTGCACTACGATCTGGCATTCCAGGTCAATGGTAAAGAACTTGTATCTCCCGCATACACAGGGACTGTTTCCGTAACAGAAACAACGACCGGAACATACCAGGTAAATGCTGCTATTACAATTCCGAATTACGGAAAAGTAACAGCGACTCCGGCTGATGGTGATGTCGTTATTGAGAGAGGGACTCCGAAGGTGCTGACGTATAATAATGCAGATAAAAGTGTTGGCGGCTTGCTTCTCGATAAGGAAGGTTGGGAAGATGCTGAGTTGAGAGTGATCGGTGAAGCAGATAATAAGGCACATGCTTCTGTTTATTATAAGGGTGGCACGGATTCTATTGTCGGTAGAACTTTGACTGTGGCTACTCCTCCCTCTTTCGATTGGGGTTTTCAAGTACCAGCTGCAAACAGAATGTTAAAGGCAACAAAGGCTGTAACTAATGCGTCTGTTCAATACGGCCAGACAGCAACATTCAGCAAACAAACAGGTGTATCATTCGAATCATCCAATCCTAATGTCTTTGTAGTAAAAGAAGGAACAGGTAATATGATAATCGAAACCGTAGGTGTCGGTACTGCTGCTGTTATTGCAAAAGGTAGTGGTAATAATGCCGGTGTTACTTGTTTGCAGGTGGAAGTTACGCCGAAGACGATCAAATTGCAGGCAAACACGATCACGAAAGTGTACGACGGAACGACATCTGCAAATGTAACCTTAACTCCGGATGCCGAACTGATCGGCGCAACGCTCGACCTGGAAGGTGTGTCGTTTAACTTTGCAAATAGTAATGTGGGTAGTAGTGCTGTGACTCCTTCTAAAGACATCGTTCTGAAGAATAATAACGAGGCTTTGGCAAGTGCTGCCAACTATACCCTGAGTGTTCAAGGACTGACAGGTTCTATCACTCAGCGCGAACTTACTTTCACCGGAACGGAAGTCAATAAATTCTACGACGGTACGAGCACGGCAACACTGACCGATTATGCCGCTACCGGCTTGATCGACGGTGAAGCGATTCCGGCTTTGACGGCTACATTTACAAAGGCAGATGCTAATAATACTCCCGCAGAAGATGTTGCAACAGGCTTGAAGGTCGCTTTGAAGTTGCAGAACGAGAATGGCAATTATTCTTTGAAGACTCCAACTACAGAGATAAAAGGCAATATCGTGAAGTCTACCATCGACGCAACCTTGCCTGAAGGCGCTTCCGATGTAGAGAATCTGAAGAATAACGTGAAGTTAGTTGTTCGTGAGACAGGTGCTACTGTTACTCGTGCTTCTATTCATTATGAGCCGACTGCTACAGCAGAAGGTACTGGTGACAAGGCCGTTTACTATATCAGCGGTGGCGATAACGACAACTACTCTGTTGTTTACGACAAGAACCAGATCGGTTACAAGGCTACTGTTACTCCTCCTTCCGGTGGTAGTGACGACGATGCAACCGTTACAATCTCCTTAGATGCAACAGAGAAGACGCTACCGCGTCTGGAAGAGTTCGTCCTGAAAGCAACCGTCTCTCCTGCCGGACAGACCGTGACATGGAGCAGCAGCGATCCGACGATCGCCAGCGTGACAGCCGACGGAAACAAGGCGACAGTGAAAGCCTTGAAGGTAGGTACAGCTACGATCACAGCCAAGATCGGCAGCGTAACTGCTACTTGCGAAGTGACGGTAGACTTTGCAACTGGCCTTGAAGAAGCTCTCGCTAATACGCAGATATATGCAAAACAGGGTAGTATTTATGTGAATCCGATCCAGCCGTTGCAATTGACAATTGTGAATATGCTCGGTAAGATCGTTTACAATGCACGCATCAGCAGCTATGCGCAAATACCGGTAACAAATGGCATTTACATTGTGAAATTAACCAATGCCGGCAATACGATTGTTACCAAGGTAAATGTATACTAATCCATATAAATAGAGAGTTTTAGTATTGAATGAGAAAGGGTGTCCGTGAGGATGCCCTTTTTTCATGTCTTCCTTTCCCTAACGTCACAACAAACCTTACCTAACGAAAAGAGAGCCTCTTTTCCAAGAAGCTCTCTTTCCATATATAATGATTTTCTCTTTATGATTATTCATCCAAAGATTTAACCCATCGCTTTCCTGCTGGGGTAAGTAAGAATATCAGTAATCCGAATCCAATTATTCCCAACATACCATATAAAACATACGCTGCTTCCATAATTTAGTTATTTTTAACCCACCGTTTTCCAGCCGGAGTTAATAAAAATATAAGGATTGCTAACCCAATTATTCCTAACATTCCGTATAATACATATCCTGCTTCCATAGAAATTACTTTTTATAGATCAATATAATTAAACCTGAAAACACAAATATCAAAGTAATTATTCCAGCAATAACTATTAAACTGATTTTGTCAGAAGTTAAATCTAATGCAGTTGTTATCACTGCACCGCCTATAATAAGCTTTGATACATCCAATAAATACTTTGCAACCTCTTTTGAGACGCTAATCCTCTCTTCCTTAACAATCGGAAGAACCTGTACGTTCACATTTCGTTTTCTCTTCATAGCTAAGCATTTTACAGTTAAAACATATAATTACTACAAAGGTAGAAAAGATTTCAAACCTTTCCTACCTTTTCGGTTTATTTTTGACGGGAGATGATTTATATCACATCGGACGCAATTCCACTGTCAATCCCATTGCTGCGGCTATGCGGTACAGGGTCGAAACGGTGGGTATGGTCAATCCTCGTTCGATTCTTGAGATATACCCTTTGTCTGCTCCTATGCGCTTAGCAAGTTCTGCTTGCGTTAATCTTGCATTCTTGCGGGCATCCAACAGGATTTATCTCTCATCCGGCCAAGGGCAACTCTTTCCCGTAGCCTTGAAGGAAGGGCGTTGGGCGTCTACCTGGCGGAGGTAGGAGCCGAGTTTTTGGGAGAGGCGGTTGACGATTTCGGGGTGGCGGGTGCTGAGGTCGTTCTTTTCGCTGATGTCGGCGGGGATGTTGAAGAGCTCTTTTTTGCCGGTGCCGTAGTAGTAGATCAGTTTCCAGTCGCCATCGCGGATGGCACAGTTGAAGTTGATGCCCGGACCGTCATTACCCCAGTTGTTCGGCATGTTCCAGTAGAGGCAACGGCCGTCGGAGGGATCGCCTGTGCCGGTGATCAGGGGGACGAAGCTGACGCCGTCGATGGGTTGCACCGTCTGGTAATCTTTTACGCCTGCCATTTCCAGGATAGTGGGGTAGAAGTCTTCTATCAACAGATATTTGTCGCAGCGGGTATCCGGTTTGGCTACACCCGGCCAGCTGACGATCATCGGTTCGCGTATGCCTCCTTCGCAGAGGGAGCCTTTCCCGCTCAGCAGCGGATAGTTTTGCGTATGCAACGGACCGTCACGCCAGCCCGATTCGGAGGCCAAGCCGCCGTTATCGCTCATAAAGATGATAATCGTATTGTCTGCCTCGCCGTTCTTTTCGAGCCAGTCCATGAGGTCGCCCAGGCTCTTGTCCATTCCTTCGATCAGGGTGGCGTAGGCGGCTTCGTGGTCGGTCATACCTTTCTTTTTGTATTTGTCGTAGAAACGTATGTCCTTGTTCAGCGGGATATGGATGGCGTAGTGCGACATGTAGAGGTAGAACGGCTGGTTGTACTTCTTCGCTTTGTCGAGGGCCTTGATCGCTTCGAGCGTCAGGGCTTCGGTGGCGAATGTCTCCGTGCCCCAGTACTTCTCAAGGCCAGGGATGGACATGAGGGAGGTCGGTCGGCCGTCCTTCGTATGCCCGTAGTTCTCTTCGCCTAAATAGCTTGCCAGTCCACCGGCGGCATGGCCGGCTATGTTGACCTCGAACCCCCAGTGGTGCGGGTCTTCGCCCGGAGTGTCGATGGCTCCGAAATGGGCTTTCCCGCAGTGTATGGTGTGATAGCCGCTATTTTTCAGGAGTTGGACGAATGAGGTGCCGACGAAGGTGTTGTTGGTTCCGGGAACCTGGCTGACGCCGTTGTAGTTCCAGTCCGGGATGTCCAGCAGGCTGTCTTTGCGGTCGGTCGTCTTGTCCTTCTGGAGTGTCCAGTTGGTGACACGGTGGCGGGCGGCGTTTGTCCCGGTGATCAGGCTGCAACGGGACGGGGAGCTGATGCTGCTGGCGTATGCTTGTGTGAACATGACTCCCTGCCGGGCGAGGCGTTCCATGTTGGGGGTCTCGTACAATTCGTTGTAATGTGTCTTTTCTGTCCAGAAGGGCAGGGAGGTGTCTTCCCAACCCATGTCGTCAACCATAAAGAGGATGATGTTGGGGCGTTTGGCAGGCTGGTCGGCAGCCTGGATGTTTCCTGCTTGGAAGGCGGGAAGGAGTGCCAGAGACAGTAAGATTCGTTTGTCCATCTTTTTTTGTGTTTTTCGGTTTATATTCCTGTGTGTGTTGCTTGTATGACAAAGATACGCTTTGCAGAAGAAATGGAAGAGGCTTCTGTTTGCTTTAGTAAATATTTACGATTAAAGCTGTGTATATCTAATTATTGCTAAATATAGTAGTTTAACTATTAATCATAGTTGTATTATTGCTCTTTATAGTTACTTTTGGGTATTCACCAGTAAATAAAGTACGAAACATGAAGAAACTGACTCCCAAAGAAGAAGACATACTGAGTTATTTCTGGACGAACGGTCCTTTGTTCATCCGCGAATTGCTGGAATTGCAGGAGGAGCCTAAGCCGCATTACAACACGCTTTCCACAATAGTTCGCGTGCTGGAGGAAAAAGGTTATATCGGTTATCGTCCGTATGGAAACACATATCAGTATTATGCACTGGTTTCAGAGGATGAATACCGTAATAAGACATTGAAGAATGTGGTCAGCCGTTATTTTGGCGATTCCTATACACGTGTGGTTTCTTCGTTGATAGACCGTGACGAGTTGTCGGTGGAGGAATTGGAAGAGCTGTTGCAGCAGATTAAGAACCGTAAAAAATAAAGGATATGACGGCCTTTCTTCTCTATATAATCAAGTCGACCTGTTGCCTGGCGTTGTTCTACCTCGGCTATAAGGCGCTGCTGAGCAAGGAGACATTCTTCCGCTTCAACCGGATTGTGTTAATGGCAGGGATGCTGGTTTGTATGCTGCTGCCGTTTGCCGGGATACGGACGGCTTCGCCCGGCGTCCTGCAGATGCCGTTGCAGCAATTGGAGGAGATGATAGCGGAAGAGATGGGAGAGACTATCTCCCGGCAGGCGGAGGCTCCGACGGAGGCGGCGGGTGTTGCACAGGCTTCTGTTTCCTGGGGAGAGTTGATCGTCTGTCTTTATTTTGTGGGGATCGTGATCGGGACAGGTCTGTTGGCCCGTTCGTTTATCAGTCTGCTGTGGCTGATCAGGAGCGGGAGGAAAGTTAGCCGGGAGGACTATACGCTGGTGTTGGTGAACAGGGCGGTGGCTCCCTTTAACTGGGGGCGGTATATTATTCTTTCCTTAAAAGACTATTCCGACTATCCGGATGAGATATTGACGCACGAGTTGGTTCATCTTCGTAAGCGCCATTCGCTGGATCTGATTTATGCGGAGGTCCTCGTGCTCCTGCACTGGTTCAATCCGGCTGCCTGGCTGTTGAAGCGGGAACTGCAGGAGGTTCATGAATACCAAGCCGATATGGGCGTACTGAAAAGTGGCATCGATGCAACGAAATATCAATTGTTATTAGTGAAAAAAGCTGTTAGCGCGAGCTCCTACACCTTTGCTAACAGCTTCAATCACAGTAAAATTAAAAAACGAATTACTATGATGTTAAAAGAGAAATCAAACAGTTGGGCCCGGTTGAAGCTCGTGCTTCTAATTCCGGTAGCGGCATGCAGCATGCTTGCCTTTGCCCGCCCGGATGTGAACCGGAAGTTGACAAACTTAGTCCAAAGCGAAGGTACGACAATTTCTTCGTCTGACCAATCGTACACCCGTGAATTATTCGACAGGGAGATCGACCGGTATATTGAACAGGCCGGTGGCGGCAAGCTCTCGGGTACGGAAAGATTCGAGTTTATGAAGGCCCATACGAAGAAGGCCGACTTCTTTATCAATGCAAGGAACCAGATACTTTATAACAACGAATTCGCAGAAATGTCCGAAATGCCTGCCCTGCTGAAAACGACTATATCCGATTCCTCCGGCGATAAGCCCGTGATGATCTATTTCCTGTGCGACAAGCAAACGAGCGATGCCGCAGTAGAAAAAGCATTGGAAATCGCAGGAAAAGCTTTTGCCGGATATCAGGCAACAGAGGCAGGAAAAAATGTCCCGACTCTGCTTTTCTTCGGAGATCCACGCAAAGACTATCCGCCGAAAGAGAAATAATATAATTCATTACAGGAAAGATTATGTATAAAATAGGATTCGGGAAAATGGCATCTCTGTCATTTCTGATAGTTGTGGCTCTTGCCGGCTGTCATAATCCCAAACAGTTACCGGAAGAGAAGCCGGGTGAACTTCCGGTCTTTGACCTGGAAGCGGTGGCGGAAGAAACCGTACCAAGTGCGTTTATGTGGAATGATATTACTGGGAAGGCAACGTTTATCCCGCTCTCGTCTGATGAGAAGACTTTGCTTTCGGGTTCTTTGGGGATCGCGTTTATGGACAATGAATATATTGTTATTGTCGATTATAAGACCGGCTCTTTCTATCGTTATGGAGCGGACGGGAAAGTACAACGCTGCTTCAAATATGAGGGTAACGGGCCGGGTGAATATGTTTATATCTCGTACCTTTATGTTGATCCCGGACATGCTTTTATGGATGTCTACGATGCCGGGAACAGGAAACGGATTCGTTATGACTGGGAAGGAAATCTGCTGGAAGAAAGAGAACTGGTCGATATTGTCGCCCCTGTCTTCGCGACGGAGCGTTATATGGTTTCCTGTGGAATGCCCGAGACGGAGTATCAATACTTTATAGCTGATTCGGCGATGAATGTCTACAGAAAAGATATCCGGATGGGAGAAGGGTATGATGAGATAAAAAGAAGTGCTGTGCAGATCTTGACGAGTACCTGCCAGAACAAAGATATGTTTATCTTTTCCCGTCCGATGTCGGACACTGTCTATCGCATTACGGACAAGGCATTGGAACCTCTTTTCATCCTAAAGAAAGGAAAGTATGATATTAAGTATGAAGAATTAGGACGTTTCATGACACAGGAAATGAAGACCATGAAGTGCTTGATGTGGACCCGGATCTCTTCCCTGCCGGAGTATTACCTGATAGATTATAAGCAGGGAGAGCATCGGCACAGCGAAATCTGGAGCAAAGAGGAACATACGATTGTCGCACGTGTCCGGGAGAAAAACGGCCTGCCCTTCCGGTTGTCTTCGGGAAAGGAA
This sequence comes from uncultured Parabacteroides sp., assembly GCA_900552465.1. Lineage (GTDB taxonomy): Bacteria > Bacteroidota > Bacteroidia > Bacteroidales > Tannerellaceae > Parabacteroides. The sequence goes on from URZO01000072.1 coordinate 16,914, forward strand.
ATAACACTCCCCACAGAGAAACTGTGCATAAAAGGGAAAACGGTAATCGTCCCCGTTCCGGCAGAGGAATTGGAAGGAGAGATAAACGGAGTAACGGCGGACGACAATCCGGTTCTGCTTGTTCTGGAGCTCCGGTGATAATATTATTCTTCTACCAATTCAAACATCCGGAAGCTAAGAATATCGTCACTGAACTGCGGATTTAGATAATGACTGTCGGAAATGTATAACCCTTCGGGACGTACGAACATGATTCCGGGATTGTAAGTGTTGTCGGGGAAGAGCGTTTCTCCGACAATACGGAAATCCTTGTCGAGAATGATGATGCTGAAGTTCTTGCGACCGAATTGGACGAGTTCCATCGACCGGACACCTTTATCCAGCGTCGAATGCGGATAAGCGATCCGGTAATACACTTCCCGGTAGGGATCGTACAGCAGGTTATTATACCAGGCATTCACACAAAAGTCTTCAGGACTTGCGGTAAGCTCGTCCGGCAGTTGTACCTTATCGAAGTATTTACTTTTGACCGGGACTTTCCGTATCGAGTCGTGTTCGGGAGTGGCAACATAGATATTCTCGTCGTAATGGAACGAGTAAACGAAACGTTCGCCGTCATAGCAACGGCTGTAACTGCCTTCCATGCCATATTTCTTCAGTTTCACTTCCGATCCCGGATAGTCGGGATAGTCGAAAGGGAGCGCTTTACTTTCCTTTGTATCCATATCGATTGCAACGGTGACACGGTCATGTTCGATCCAACGGTTCGGTTCGATACAGGTATATAAAGTGCGCCCGAGGCGTACCGGCAGTTGAGCGGCGGTAGCCATGAAACAGGATGAGTTATGTTCCGGGTAACTTTGTTTGTCGAGAAGTGCACAGTCTTTATTGATGAGATAAAACTCATGTTCAACCCAACTGAAGACATAGATACTGTCGAGGTTCTGGATATAATAACCGAATGTTCTCCCGACACCGTTACTGCCTTCCCGGGGCGGATTTATTCTAAATGCTTGCTTCTGCTGCTTCAGGTCGTGGAAGTGAATCGTATTGTTATCATAATTCTGGAACGTAAAATACTCTTTTCCGTCTTTGTCTTTATAGATCGAATAGATATTGAAATTGTTTTTCGTGTCCGGATCGATCGGGAAAGACAAAGTCTTATCTGTCTGCTTTAGTTGGCAGGCTTCATACTTCTTCTCTGTTGAACAGGCAACAGAGAAGAGTAAAAAGAATAATAATAAATAGGGCTTTTCCATAATAGAAAGATGTGTTTATTCCTTCTTTACCGGAGGATAGTCAATCGTATAGTGCAGTCCACGGCTTTCCTTGCGTTCCATCGCCTGGCGTGTAATCAGGTAGCCGACGTTGATCATGTTACGCAACTCGCACAGCTCTTTGGAAGCCTTGCAACGCTTGAAGAGGCTTTCCGTCTCTTCGTACAGAATATCTAAGCGGTTCCAGGCGCGGGTCAGACGGGTGTTGCTGCGGACGATACCGACGTACGATTCCATGATCTGGTTCACTTCCTTCATGCTCTGGGTGATCAATACACGTTCTTCGGTCGAGATCGTGCCTTCGTCGTTCCATTCGGGGATATCGGTGTTGAAGTCGTAGCGTTCGAGGACACTCAGGATATGTTTGGCGGCTGCATCGGCATATACGACTGCTTCGATCAGCGAGTTCGACGCCAGGCGGTTTCCTCCGTGCAGGCCTGTGCACGAACATTCGCCGATCGCATACAGACGGCGGATGCTGGACTGGCCGTTCAGGTCGACACTGATACCGCCGCACAGGTAATGGGCGGCCGGAGCAACCGGGATATAATCCTTCGTGATGTCGATGCCGATGCTGAGGCACTTCTTATAGATATTCGGGAAATGTTTCTTCGTCTCTTCCGGGTCCTTATGCGTCACATCCAGATAGACATGGTCGTCGCCCCGGAGTTTCATCTCGTTGTCGATGGCACGGGCCACGATATCACGCGGAGCTAAGGACAGGCGTTTGTCATATTTCTGCATAAACTCTTTTCCGTCCAGTGTACGCAGAACGCCGCCGTAACCACGCATCGCCTCGGTGATGAGGAAGCAGGGACGGTCGCCCGGATGGAAGAGGGCGGTCGGGTGGAACTGGATGAACTCCATGTTCTTCACAGCGCCTTTGGCACGGTAGACCATTGCGATACCGTCGCCGGTGGCCACCAGCGGATTGGTCGTGTTACGGTAAACGGCTTCGCAACCGCCTGTTGCCATGACCGTCACTTTGGACAGGAAGGTTTCCACCTTGCCGGTGTCTTCGTTCAGGACGTATGCGCCATAGCATTTGATGCCCGGCGTGTAGCGGGTGACGATGATGCCCTGGTGGTGCTGCGTGATGATCTCTACCGCAAAATGGTGGTTGAATATCGTGATGTTGGGATGTCTCTTGATGGCTTCGATCAGGCTTAGTTGTATCTCGGCGCCGGTGTTGTCCTTGTGGTGCAGGATGCGGAACTCGGAGTGTCCTCCTTCGCGGTGGAGGTCGAACTCGCCGTTCTCTTTCTTGTCGAAGTTCACGCCCCAGTCGATGAGTGCCTTGATCTGGTCGGGAGCGTTACGCACGACCATTTCCACGGCTTCCCGGTCGTTGATCCAGTCGCCGGCAATCATTGTGTCTTCAATATGTTTGTCGAAGTTGTCTACCAGCAGGTTTGTAACCGAAGCGATACCTCCCTGTGCAAAGTAAGTGTTTGCTTCCTCCAACTCTGTCTTGCAGATGATGGCTACTTTCCCCTTATCGGCTACCTTCAAAGCGAGGCTCATGCCGGCGATACCGGAACCGATCACTAAGAAATCGAATTGTTGTACCATAGTTTATATCCTTTGTGGCTGACAAAGTTAGGAATTAACTTATTTGGTTGTACCTTGAAATGGCTGCTTTCGTGCAAAATAGTCCGTATTACCGATTCTTTTGATATTTTAAACTTCCCGGCGTAAACATCTCAGAAAGGAACCCTGTTCTATTGGGGCATTGGATATCCTGCTAATTATTAATACTTAAACGTTTTAAAATATGAAGTCTAAAGTAATATTGAGTGCGCTGGCCCTGCTGTTTGCAGCCGGTGCGATGGCTCAGGATTGTACGTTCTTTTTCCCGCAGACCAAAGGCACGCAGCTCGTGAAAAAAGGCTACGATGCAAAAGGAAACCTGCAGAGTGTGATGACTTACACGGTCGACGAAGTGAAAAACATCCCTTCCGGCCTTGAAGTGGAAGCCGATTACGTGTTCCAGAACAATGCCGGGACAGTCTACGACAAGGGCGACCTGGAGGCTTTCTGCCAGAACGGCGAGTTCTTTATGGACATGAAAGAAGTCCTCTCCAACCCGTCCTTTGTCTCCACCGTGCAGTCTGATGTGGAGGCGACAGATGCCGTTCTCAACTATCCGAGTGTGGCAAACGCTCCTTCCGGCAACGCTGACGATGTCTATTTCGATGATGCCTACATCCAGATCTATTCGAAGAAGAACCGTAAGGATCGCAAGAACGTGTCCATCTACGACCGCGAATATGTGACAACGGAACAGGTGACGACTCCTGCCGGCACGTTCGACTGCACGAAAGTAAAGTATAAAATCAAATCCCGCTCTCCGAAAGAAACGATCGAAGGCTACGGATATGAATGGTATGCGCCGAATGTCGGTGTCGTCAAGAACGAACAGTATAACAACAACGACCAGTTGCAGTATTATACTGTCCTCGAAGTCGTAAAGTAAAGAAAAGATATATTCCTTATTTGGAATTGTTTGACCGGTTTAAGTGGATGCGCTGTTACTGAGAAGTAGCGGCGCATTTTCTATTCCCCCGATCGCCAAAAGAAATAAAATGATTATCTTTCGCCAAAATTCAGGATAATGGACAGAGTCTTTAAATCGAAAGTTGGTTGGTGGTATCATCTGATACTGTTTGTAATGGCTGCAAGTACTGTTTTTGCTTTTGTCGGCGGCAAGTCTCCCGTCACGATGATCGTGCTGCTGCTGTTTACGTTAGAGTGCGTGCACATGTTGTTGTCGATCTGGTATAAGGTGACTGACGATGGTTACCTGATTGCCCATTGCAGCCTCTTCCCGGAAAAACGGATTCCTATTTCGGAGATCAGTGCAGTGGAAGTGACGGTCATGCCTGTTTCGAGTTATGCCCTGTCGCTGGACCGGCTGATTATTTATAAGGGAGACGCGCAATGGCTGCTGATCTCACCCGTAAATAAACAGGACTTCCTCAAGCTGTTGCGGAAGCATAACCCGGAGATCCGGATCAAGGAGCCGATGATTTGAATCTTACAATATAAAACTTAATTAAATCTGAGAACATGAAATACGATGTTGCCATAATCGGGGGTGGTCCCGCCGGTTATACAGCTGCTGAAAAAGCGGCTGCAGGTGGTTTGTCTACCTTGCTTTTTGAGAAGAACGCGCTGGGCGGTGTTTGTCTGAACGAAGGCTGTGTGCCGACGAAGACACTGCTCTATTCTGCTAAAGTGTATGATACGATCAAACACGCGCCCAAATATGCGGTGAGTGCGGAGAACCCGACTTTCGATTTTGCGAAGATTGTCGCCCGTAAGAATAAAGTGGTGAAAAAGCTGACTGCCGGTATCCGCATGAAGATGAAGGAAAACGGCGTGGAAGTTGTCAGCGGCGAGGCCGAAATAAAAGGACGCGCAGCCGACGGGACTATCTCTATCGCCTGCGGAGAAACGGTTTATGAAGCTGCCAACTTGCTGATCTGCACCGGTTCGGAAACCGTTATCCCCCCGATCCCCGGACTGGCGGAGACGGAATACTGGACAAGCCGCGAAGCTCTTCAGTCTAAAGAGCTGCCCGCATCGTTAGTGATTATCGGCGGTGGCGTGATCGGCATGGAGTTCGCTTCGTTCTTCAACAGCATGGGGACGGAAGTGCACGTGGTCGAAATGCTGGATAAGATTCTCGGCCCGATGGACAGGGAACTGTCCGAAATGCTACAGGCCGAATACGCCAAACGCGGCATTAAGTTCTATTTAGGACATAAGGTGACAGCCGTAAGTGCCGGGGGCGTGACGGTCGAGAAAGACGGCGAGACATTCGTCGTCCAGGGAGAAAAAGCCCTGTTAAGTGTCGGCCGTCGTCCCGTAACCAAAGGATTCGGCCTGGAAACACTGGCGCCCGAACCATTCCGCAGTGGCATCAAGGTGAACGAATATATGCAGACTTCCATTCCGAACGTCTATGCCTGTGGCGATATCACAGCCTTCTCCCTGCTGGCGCATACGGCTGTTAGCGAGGCGGAAGTGGCTGTCGACCATCTTTTAGGCAAGAACCGCGGCATGAGCTATAAGGCGATACCGGGCGTTGTCTACACCAATCCCGAAATAGCCGGTGTCGGCAAGACGGAAGAAGAACTGCAAGCCGAAGGAACTCCTTACACCGTAAAGAAAATCCCGATGGCCTTTTCCGGCCGCTTCGTTGCCGAAAACGAACAGGGCAACGGCGTCTGCAAGCTGATCCTGGCCGAAGACGAAACGATCGTCGGCGCCCACCTGTTGGGTAATCCGGCCTCCGAGCTGATCGTGATTGTCGGTATCGCCATCGAAAAAGGCATGAAGGCGGACGAACTGAAAGCCATTGTCTTCCCACACCCGACCGTAGGCGAGATCATCAAGGAAGCTCTCTGATAATTTTTTTTCCATAATGTCGATCCCGATTCATCCGGACAAACAATCCGGTGGGTCGGGATTTTTTCTTCAGGGAATGCCGTTGTTACAAAAGTTTCATGCCGATGAAACTAAAGTTTCTCCCGGGTGAAACAAAAGTTTCCTGCCGGTGAAACAAAAGTTTCACCCCGATGAAACAGGTGAAACTTTTTCATCTTTTCTCTCTCTGGTCAGGAGGAAAAGGCTTCTCTTATGTGACATTTCATCATAAATATCTTTATAAGCGGCTGAAAATGCTACAGGTTACCGAAAAAATCATTTACTTTGCAACCTTAAATAATATGCCAATGTGCCAAAGTGCTAATATGGGGATGTATCAAAAGTAAGTTCTAACGCTTTAGCGTGTCATTGCGGGCTTGACCCGCAACCTC
>URZO01000073.1 GCA_900552465.1 uncultured Parabacteroides sp.
GATTAGTATGAGATGGCGGGTCAAGCCCGCCAGGACACAGACGCTATAAATGGGAATTTTGACACACCCACTTATATCCGTTTAGTCGTATTTGATCACGCTAACCGGACAGCTTTCGGCCGCTTCTTTGATGCCTTCTTCGTAGTCGTTGAAGTTCACTCCTTCGTTCACGTGCGAACGGTCGGTTACCTGGAACACTTCGGGGCAGATACCTTCGCAAGTGCCGCAAGCGATGCAGTCTTCTTCTATCCAAACACTCTTTATTGCCATAATTCTTATATTTTAGATGATTAATATACTAAGATAACATCTGCATGGGGTGAATAGTTGATATGGAACGGCTATCTTGTGACACTTTGTTTTAAATTAAATTTAACGCTTCGCTCTCTTCTATTAAAAAATTATTCATTATGTTTACGCCGCTGAAATAATCAGCTATTGAACACTTAAATAATAAGAGATACTATGGACAATGCAATTTTTAGCTTTCCTAAACCTATTAATGAACCGGTAAAAGCTTACGCCCCCGGTTCCAGTGAAAAATCTTCCTTGAAAAAAACGCTTGCACAGCTGTCTTCAGAAGAATGGGATATCCCTTTGGTGATCGGAGGTAAAGAAATCCGTACCGGCAATACCGGTAAAGTCGTGATGCCGCATGATCATCATCATGTATTGGCAACTTACCATAAAGCCGGTGAGAAAGAAGTACAAATGGCTATCGATGCCGCTATGAAAGCGCATAAGGATTGGTCTGAACTTCCCTGGGTGGAAAGAGCTTCCGTTATGTTGCGCGTGGCTGAATTGCTGTCGACCAAATATCGTTATCTGTTGAATGCATCCGTGATGTTAGGACAGAGTAAGAATCCGTTCCAGGCAGAGATCGACGCTCCCTGTGAGTTGATCGACTTCCTGCGTTTCAGTACCTTCTATGCCAGCCAGGTCTATGCCGACCAGCCTTATTCGGAAACCGGCATTCTGAACCGGATGGAGTATCGTGCTCTGGAAGGCTTTGTGTTCTCGCTTACGCCGTTCAACTTCACATCCATTGCTTCCAACCTGAACATGGCTCCGGCTATGATGGGTAATGTGGCTGTTTGGAAACCGTCTACTACAGCTATTCACTCCAACTATCTTCTGATGAAGGTATTCCAGGAAGCAGGCTTGCCCGACGGCGTTGTCAACTTTATTCCGGGACAGGGAAGTGTGATTGGCAAGGTTGTAACAGCCAGCCGCGACTTGGGTGGTTTCCATTTCACAGGTTCAACTTCTACCTTTAATACATTGTGGCGCCAGATCGGTGAAAACTTAGGTAACTACAAATCTTATCCGAAGATTGTCGGCGAGACAGGCGGTAAGAACTTTATCTTTGTTCATCCTTCTGCTCCGGCTTTGGATGTGGCAACCGCTATCGTGCGCGGCGCATTCGAATATCAGGGACAGAAATGTTCGGCCGGTTCACGTGCCTATATCCCGGCTTCGCTCTGGAAAGAGGTGAAAGATTATGTGGGCGATATGCTGAAAGAAATCAAGATGGGTGATGTCCAGGACTTCACGAACTTTATCAATGCTGTTATCGATGAGGCTTCGTTCGACAACATCATGAGCTATATCAACTATGCAAAACAATCTCCGGATGCAGAGATCGTATTCGGCGGAAACGGCGACAAGTCCGTCGGTTACTTTGTCGAGCCGACTGTTATCCAGACTACAGACCCGATGTTCAAGAGCATGGTGGAAGAAATCTTCGGCCCGGTTATCACGATTTATGTGTACGACGATGCTAAATATGAAGAAACGCTCGAACTCTGCGACCGCACTTCCCCGTACGGCCTGACAGGTTCTATCTTTGCACGCGACCGCTATGCGATCGACATGGCATTTAATAAATTGCGTTATGCAGCAGGAAACTTCTATATCAACGATAAACCTACAGGGGCCGTTATCGCTCAGCAACCGTTCGGTGGTTCGCGTGCATCCGGTACGAACGATAAGGCCGGTGGCCCGTTGAACCTGATCCGTTGGACAAATGCCCGCTGCATCAAAGAGGCGTTGGTTCCGCCGACAAGCTACGGTTATCCGTTCCTGGGAGAAAAATAACAGACTAAATATAATACCATGTTAGACTTTGATAACACCGAAATCGCTTTCTCTGCCAAATCGCAGTCTGAGCTGAAAAATGCTTATTTGCTGTTCAACACGATCAAGTATCCCTGGTTAGTTAAATGCGCCAGTGTAGCGAGTAACATTGCTTTGAACATTCATTTTCCTTTGGCATGGGCCGTAAAGCCGACCTTGTACAAACAATTTGTGGGTGGCGAGACCTTGCAGGATTGCACGAAAGCGATCGACCACCTGCGGAAGTTCAACGTCCGTTCGACGCTCGACTTCTCAGCCGAAGGTGAGCAGACGCCCGAAGGCATACAGGCAACCTTTGAAGAGACGATCCGTTCGATCGATTTTGCAAAAGGCAATGATAACCTGGCATACGCCGTGTTCAAACCTTCCACGATCGTAACGGATGAACTGCTTGCCAAAGCATCCGAGAAACGGGAAGAGCTGACGATTGAAGAGGTAAAGGCCTTCCGTGAATTCAAGGAACGCTTCATGGCTTTCTGCCAGCGCGCCTACGAGAATGATGTCCGCCTGATTGTCGATGCGGAAGACTATTGTTTCCAGGATGCATTGGACGAACTGACCGACGAAGCCATGCGCAAGTTTAATAAGAAACGTGCGATCGTATTTGCTACTTTGCAGATGTACCGCCATGACCGTATGCCGTATCTGCGCCGTATCCTGGATGATGCGAAGGAGAAAGGCTATATCGCCGGCGTTAAGTTTGTGCGGGGTGCTTATATGGAAGCCGAACGTGCCCGGGCTGCCGCTTTGGGTTATCCCGACCCGATTTGCAAGGACAAAAAGGCGACGGATGAGAATTTTAACGAAGCTGTCCGCTTCACAATGGATCACCTCGATCATTTTGAAATGTTTATGGGGACCCATAATGAAGAGAGCAACTATATGTTGGCCAAGCTGATTGATGAAAAGGGCCTGAAACGGGATGACCCGCGCATCTTCTTTGCACAGTTATTGGGGATGAGCGATAACATCTCATTCAACTTGGCTCATGAAGGATATCGTGTTACCAAATATGTGCCGTATGCAAAAGTGCGGGACGTATTGCCCTACCTGATCCGCCGTGCCGAGGAAAATACTTCCGTAGCCGGGCAAACCAGCCGCGAGCTCCGTATGCTGAAGCTGGAACTGGATCGCCGGAAAGCGGCAAAGAAATAAGTGAGGCTAAAAGTCTTTCGATACAATTTTTAGGCACGGATTCTGTAAGGTCTGTGCCTAAATTATTTACTCGCTTTCAATCCCCGGATAACGGAGGAGGTGAAGCCGGAAAGTTCCATTTCGTTCAAACCTTTGATCGTGATACCGCCCGGTGTCGTGACCTTGTCGATTTCCATTTCCGGGTTGCTTTTGTTTTCCAGTAGCAGGTCGACTGCGCCTTTCACGGTGTGGACTACGATTTCCTGCGCTTGCTTCGGGTAGAAGCCCAATTCGACACCGCCTTCAATCGCTGCGCGGATATAACGCAGGGCAAAGGCAATGCCGCTGGAAGCTAAGGCTGTTCCGGCTGACATCAGGCGTTCTTCCACCAGCATCGCATTTCCCAACTCATTAAAGATATTGATGATCAGGTCTGTCTGTTCTTTGGAAGCATTGCGGGCGGCGACGAATGTCATACTGCTGAGTACTTCAATGGCCGTATTCGGCATGATGCGGAAAATCGTCGGAGTAGCCAGGCAATCATCGAAACCGGTGTTTTTAGTCAGATAGGTGTTCAACAGGTCGAACGTGATACCGGCGGCAACAGATACGATTATCTGCTTGTCGTAGTTGAGCACGCCTTTGATCTGGTCGACGATTTCTTCTACACGCCACGGCTTAACGGCGATAACGATAATGTCGGCCTCTTTAACCGCTTCCACATTGTCCAGCGACAGAATAAAGTCCGGATCAGCTTTTTTCATTTTCTCCAAAGTCGTTTCCGATTGTGCAGTACAAGTAATGTCGGATGCTTTGAACATATTCCCTTTTGCCAGTCCCCGTGCAATAGCGCCCCCAATGTTCCCGGCGCCGATAATCGTTATTTTCATGTCTTTTTAATTACTTATTAGTAAGGGCTACAAAGATATGAATTTAATTGTCAATAGTCCATTGCCCAATGTCAATTAAAATAGTATCTTTGTCCTTCAGAATTAATCTTATAACAGAATATAAACAGATTTACATGAAAAAGACAATTTTTGCAGTTGGTATGCTGTTCGCCATGACGATGTCTGCAACCATTCATGCACAAGACTCAGAGAAGAAAGACAATGAAGAAGGCTTTGTATTTACAACAGTAAAGGAGAATCCGATCACTTCGATCAAAAATCAGAATCGTGCCGGAACCTGCTGGTGTTATTCTACGATGGCATTCCTGGAATCGGAATTGCTTCGTATGGGAAAGGGTGAATATGATTTATCCGAAATGTATATAGTTTATAATACTTATCTGGATCGTGCAGACGCTGCGGTACGTACTCATGGAGATGTTTCCTTCTCACAGGGTGGCTCTTTCTATGATGTCATGTACGGCATGAAAACATTCGGACTGGTTCCGGAAGCGGAGATGCGTCCGGGCGTGATGTATGGCGATACATTGAGCAATCATACCGAACTTTCCGCCCTTACGGATGCAATGGTGGCTGCTGTTGCTAAAGGCAGACTGCGTAAATTGCAGTCGGATGACAATAACGCTATGTTGTGGAAAAAGGCAGTTGCTGCCGTTCATGAGATCTATTTAGGCAAAGCTCCTGAAAAGTTCACTTACAAAGGAAAGGAATATACTCCGAAATCATTCTATGAATCAACGGGCTTGAATCCTGATGATTATGTGTCTCTGACGTCTTATACGCATCGTCCGTTCTATACGGAGTTTCCGCTCGAAATCCAGGATAACTGGCGTCATGGCCTGTCTTACAACCTGCCGATCGACGAACTGATGGAAGTCTTTGACAATGCCATTAATAACGGCTATACGATTGCCTGGGGATCTGACGTGAGCGAAGCCGGCTTTACCCGTGACGGCGTGGCTGTTATGCCTGACGGCGATAAGATTCAGGAACTGAGTGGTTCCGACATGGCTCATTGGTTGAAAATGAAACCGGAAGAAAAGAAACTGAATACGAAGCCCCAACCGCAGAAATGGTGCACACAGGCAGAACGTCAGCTGGCTTATGATAACTACGAAACGACAGACGACCACGGCATGCAAATCTATGGTATCGCTAAAGACCAGGAAGGCAATGAATATTATATGGTGAAGAATTCTTGGGGTACGGACAACAAATATAAAGGTACCTGGTATGCATCCAAGGCTTTCGTCCGCTACAAAACTATGAACATTCTTGTTCACAAAAATGCACTTCCTAAGGCTATTAAGGCTAAGTTAGGCATTAAATAAATTCTGAATTCATAATTCAAAAAGAGGCTATCCCGACAGGATCGGGGGAAGCCTCTTTTTTTATATAAAGATGTGTAGCGAAGATGTTTCGTTTATTGTACGAGTGTCAGCGTATAGTTGAGATCGGAAGCTGCCTTCTGTAAATCCTGGTTCAGCATTGTCAGGCTGTCGCCTTCTGCCTGGAAATAGAATACCATGCTGCCGTCGCTTGGGATCAATTCATAAACAACTGCGCTTGCATCGGCCGGAGTACCTTTCTTCACTTTTCGTTTGCCGGTGGAAGTAAATGTCTGGTCTTTGTTGTTCTCTGCTTCCAGATAGGTGGCATCCAATTCGTAAACACCATCATCGCTATCCTGCTGATAATATAAAGTCAGATCATAAACGATACCGGGACCATCGGCAGCCGGAACTGTGCCTTTATATTTTTTCTGTACGACTGCACCCTTTTTCGGATCTGTTTTCAGGGAGTCACGCATATTAATCGGCTTTGCAGGCTTAGCCTTTACAACCGGTAATTTCGGCAGAGAAGGAGTTTCGGGAACTGCTTCGGCTACGGCAAGACTTTCTTCTTCTACTACTACGGGAGCATCTTTTGCTGCTTTCCCGCTACATGCAGCCAAAAATGCCAGTGCTGCTACTGCGATAAAATACTTTTTCATTATTCTGCTTTTTATTTGATGATTTAGTGACATTTGAAATTATAACAAAAGACCCCCTGCATTTTGTTTTTGCAGAGGGTCTTTTTAACTATTCCGGAAAAAAGCTCCTTTTATTTACTTTTCAGATAGTCTTCCGGTATTGTCGTGGCACTTCCGTCGCGTCCGGCAAAGTAGTGCGGTGACATGATTTCGACGCCGGCTTCGTTGAAGGTGTCCTGAATATTCTGGTGCAGATCGGAGGTGATCTGTGCCAGGCGGTCGGCATCTTTGATGTAGGCGTTGATCTGATAACAAGGATAATAGTCCTGTAGTTCGGTCTCTAACACGAACGGTTTCGGATGAGCCAGAACGCCAGGGGTAGAGCGGGCTGCATTTATCAACAATTGGTGGACCTGCCGCCAGGGTGCGTCGTAGCCAATCGTCACTGTCGTGTGGATGATGAGTCCGAACTGACGTGCCGAGGCGCTGTAGTTGACGGTGTGGGATGACATGATAAAGGCATTCGGTATCGTCACCACCTCATTCTTGGGTGTACGCAAGCGTGTGACGAAAGGTGTCTTTTCGATTACGTTACCAGTCGTCTCGTTCAGCTTGATACGGTCGCCCAGTTTGAAGGGGCGCATATAGGTGATGACAAGTCCGGCAATGATGTTCCCGATCACCGTACTGGAACCGAGCGAGATAATCAAACCTACAAATACCGATATTCCCTGGAACACACCGGATTTGGACCCCGGCAGATAAGGATAGACCATTGCGATCATAAAAGCGTAGAGCAAAAAGCGGATGATATTGAACGTCGGCTGCGCCCAGTCCGGGTAGAAGCCGGTGATCTTCAGCTTCTCGTTCTCGATCTCGTTGGCGATGTATTGTATTCCCTTTATGATATACTTGATGCAATACCAGATTACCAGGATGATGAACAGGTTCGGGATATATTCGATAATCGACTTGAACACCATCTTGATCGGCTCCATGATGTAGAAGAATATCCGGAGTGCCAGTTTCTCTGTCTGCGGGAAGATGGCGAATAGCATCGGGACACTGAACATCAACTGTATCAGCAGGACGATATACCGGCATACATTGCTGAAGAATATCAGGATACGCCCTTGCCGGTGTGTATTCAGAAACTCATAATCGCGGATGACGATCGATTTCAACCGTTGTTGCTTGAGCCGTATGATCTGCCGGCGCAGTTTCCGGAAAAGGTAGTTTGTCACGCGGAACAGGAGGTATTGGATTGCCAGGACCAACACGAATAGTGCCGCCCGTTTGGCAACCTGCAACAAGCTGTTTTCCTCTTTCAGCTCCTTGATTTTTTCGGCAATGACGGGCACATATTGCTGCGCCAACTCCTGGCGTGTCGTGTTCTGCCAAAGCGCATCCTGGTCGGTAATGCTGGCGATCACTTTGTCGCCATACATGATGTCGACGTAATATTCGCTGTCGAACGTATAGACCGAATCTTTGTGCAGCTTGCGGTCTTTCCCGATCTTCAGGATGATGTCGTTGACGCTCGCTGCACGGTCGAGGGCTGAATGTCCGCCCCGCTTGGCATACAGGGTGAAAAGCGTGTCGCCATCCACCAAGACCGGTACGCCGGGCGTGAGGGCACGGAGCGAGTCTATACTGCGGCGTTGTTCTGCGCGTTTCAGTGAATCGGTTGCCAGATTCCGGTTGTGTGCGTCATCTAATTCCGTGCGCAGAACAATCTCGTTCAGCCTCATTTCCTGTAGCTGTAGCGTCATCTCCTGGATGCGGATCGAATCCTGGCGGTGACGCTCTTCGACAGTCAGCGTGTCAGCCGAGACTGTCGGAAGAGAATCGGGGTGAGGCTCGTTGATGGCTGTTTGGATCAGCTTTTCAGCCTTTTCGATCAACTGGGCCTGGGCCGGAGAATAGAAAGCAAATATCCCGATAAAGATCAGGAAATATTCCGCTAATTGTTTCATGTCGAACTATTACTGTATATCTGCTTGTTTGTTATTTGCCGCCGGCCGGCAGGTGGTCGAGCCAGTATTTAGCCATTGTCATGCGCAGGTGGAGCGTCGTTCCCGGACGTTCGTAGATGCCATGGCTACGCATCGGGTAGCTGACCTGGCTGAACATCTTGCCGTGTTTCACCAACTCGTTCACCAGCATTTCGCAGTTCTGGTAATGGACATTGTCATCACCTGTGCCGTGTATCAGCAGCAGATTGCCCTTCAGACCGGATGCGTATGTGATGGGCGAACCTTTACGGTAGCCGTCCGGGTTGTTTTGCGGCGTATTCATATAACGTTCCTGGTAGATCGTATCGTAGGTGCGCTGGTCGGCAACGAAAGCGATGGCGATACCCGTGTGGAACACCTCCGGATAACGGAACATGGAGTTCAGCGTCTGGCTTCCTCCGCCGCTCCATCCGGTGATGCCGATGCGGGCGGTGTCGATAAACGGATAACGGCGTGCCATATCCTGGATGCCGCGTGCCTGGTCTTCGGAAGCAAACGTGCCGACTTCGCCATAAATACACTTGCGCCATTCGCGTCCGCGCGGGGTATTGGCTCCCCGGTTGTCGATGCTGACCACGATGTATCCGAGGTTGGCGATATACTGGTTCCACAGGTCACCGCCTCCCCATACATCCTGTACCGTTGAGCTTGCCGGTTCGCCATAGACTTCTATGATAACAGGATATTTCTTTGTCGCGTCGAAGTCGACAGGCTTGATCATCCAGGCATCCAGCGTGAGGTCGCCCGATGTCACTTTGACAAACTCTTTCGGATTCAGGCCGAGGGCTGCATATTGTTCGCGTGCCTTAGCGTTGTCTTCAATGACCCGTACGGACTGGTGTTTGGGGAAAGAAACCATATCGATCACCGAAGGAGTAGCCGCATTGCTGTATGTGTGGACGGCCCATTTCCCGGTGGGCGACATATTATAGCGGTGCTGTCCCGGTTGGTCCGCCGGGCTGAGGCGTTTCACGTCGCCCTTGCCGAACAGGCTGGCGCTGTACAGATAACGTTGTGTGAAGTTATCAGGAGAAGCAATGAAGTAGACTAACCCTTTTTGAAGGTCTGTTCCGACCGGCGAGATGTAATCGAAATCGCCTTTCGTGATGGGCAGAATCTCTTTCCCGTCGCGGCTGATGCGGTAGAGATGGCGCCAGCCGTCCCGTTCGCTTTCCCAGGTGAACCAGGTGTTGTCTTTCAACCACTGGATATTATCGTTCGTGTCCAGCCAGGCGGCGTCCGTGTCGGTGAATATATTTTCAGGCGTGGCGCTGCCGATGCGGGCAATCCAGACCTTATTCGTATTCTGCGGGCGGTTCAACTGCTGGATAAACAGTTCGTTGCTTCCGGGGATAAATTCCATACGTGGGATATAGTTATTACGCGGGTCGCCGGGAATCTCCACCCAGGTAGTCGCTCCGCCGGCCACAGGCAGATAGCCGACTTTGACAGCCGAGTTCGTACTTCCTGCCTTCGGGTAGGGGAAATGCAGGATGGTCGGATAGATGGAATCCACATTGTTGATGATGTCAAACACGCCCGTCCCTTCCGTATCGCTCTGCCAATAGGCGATGTACTGCCCGTCCGGACTCCAGCGGAAGCCGTCGCGGCAGGCGAACTCTTCTTCATAGACCCAGTCGAATGTCCCGTTCACGATCCTGTCGCTTCCGTCGTGCGTCAGCTGTGTGACCTGGCCGGAGGCGATGTCTTCCACATATAGATTGTTGCGTGATACATAGGCCACACGCGTTCCGTCGGGAGAGAACTTGGCGAACATCATGGACGATTCGGGCAGGCCTTTACCCAACCTGCGGAGGGAACCGTCTTTCAGACTCAGCACCCAGTAGTCGCCCCGTGTGTCGTAGCGCCATACCCGTTGGGTATTGGTATATATCAGAACCTTCTCGTTGTCGGCGCTCCAGGAGATGCTGCGGATCGCAATCGGCTTTCCCGTCTCTTTGTCGATAAACATGGACGAGGGAATGATGACTTCGCGCCGATTGTCTTTGGCACGGTAGGCAACGATGTCTACGCCGCCTGTTTCGGCATTGGGTTCCATCCGGCTGTAGCGTTCGCCGTCTTTCATCCAGTTCATGGCGCCGATTCCTCTGGTCTGTACCAGCCGTCCGGCTACGACATCTTCGAGATGCAGCTTGCCTTGCGTTCTGGCTGTTTCGCTTTTGGCAAACGGATCATTGTCCGTCTCCGTCCGGTTTTCCCAGGGCATGATTTGTGCCATACAGACATTTCCGGCAAACAGCATGCAGGCTACCGGAAGGATGAGTTTGTTTAGTTTCATGTATATTAGTTTTAATAGTTTGCTGCCTGCAAAGAACGGAATGTTTTACGAGATGGACAAAAGAAATACCAAAGAAATGGTTTTGGTGGATTATAACTATGAGTCTCCAAAACCATACTGATGGAAGCCTTGCCTCAAAACGGTGTTCTTTCCCATATTTCGAAGGAAAAATGTCAGATATAGGAAGACGTGGTTCTGTTACTCATTTTATCTTTGCCATCAAATCACAAAAAGAAAAATACCATGAGTAAATTACTGAACCGATTCACGCTGTTAGCCTCTTGCGCCCTTTCTGCGTTTTGCCTGCAGGCGGTTGACAGGAAGCCTTCCGGCTTGATGACCGATCTGATCGAACATACCGAACGGACCTGGCAGAGCGGTTACGCATCGAACCTTCCGGTCTGGAAACTCGATACGGCGATAGAACCCCTGCAATATGCCGCCATTCGCTCGACACATCCCGCTTTTTCATGGATCGTACCCGGTGAAGAAAAGGGTACACTTCAAACGGCTTACCGGTTGATCGTCGCAGATAACCAGGATGATGCCATTGCCGGAAAAGGGAATGTGTGGGATAGTGGAGAGGTTGGAAGTGACTGTTCGGTGGCTGTCCGATATGCCGGTGAGGCCTTGAAACCCGGCAGATCCTATTTCTGGCGGGTAAAAACAACAACCAATACAGAAGGGGAAAGCGAATGGTCTGAAGTGAAAGCATTCCGAACTGCCGAACGCTTGTCCGGATATGAAACGGCTTATTATCCACAGGTAAAGACAATGGAGTATCCGGCCGGTGTGAAGAAGCTTAGTCCCGGTACGCACCTGATCGACTTCGGTAAGGATGCCTTCGGGCAGTTGGTGCTGACACTTACGTCGGACGGGGTATGCGATTCGGTGATCGTACACGTAGGGGAATGTCTGGAGAACGGACGCATCCTGCGCGATCCGGGAAAGTCAACGATCCGTTACCATCGCTATCCGTTGGCTTTGATGAAGGGGACCAATACCTACCGGATCAAGATAGATAAAGACATACGGAATACCGGTCCGGCTGCCGTGCTGATGCCAGAGTATGTCGGCGAGGTGATGCCTTTCCGTTATTGTGAGATCGAGGGATATGAGGGCGCTTTACCGCCTGCTGCTGTTGTCCGCGAAACGGTGCATTATCCTTTTGACGAGACGGCTTCCTCTTTCCGTTGCTCCAATGATACGCTGAACCAGATCTGGGATCTGTGTAAATACTCTGTCCGCGCTACCTCTTTCCTGGGGATTTATGTGGATGGCGACCGCGAGCGTATCCCTTATGAGGCGGATGCCCTGATCAACCAGCTTTGCCATTATGGTGTGGATCGCGAATATGCGATTGCGCGTCGTTCGCATGAGTATCTGCTGCAACACCCTACCTGGCCGACCGAATGGATTTTGCAGGCACTGTCGATAGCCTGGTATGATTATCTGTATACGGGTGACAGCCGTTCGCTCGAATCCAGCTATGAATTGTTGAAACCGCGTCTCCTGCTGGCCCTCCGCGAGAAGAACGGGTTGATCAGTACGACGACCGGGCTACAGACACCGGAGTTTGTCTCTTCTATCCGGATGAATCGTCCGATCATGGATATAGTGGACTGGCCGCATACCAAGCCCGGACAGAAGAGTGAAGTGATGGGAGAGTCCGATAACTTCGTCTTCACGGATTATAATGCCGTGACGAATGCCTGGCATGGCGAGGCGTTGAAGCTGATGGGGCAGATCGCCGGTGTGCTTGGCAAATCCGGAGATGCCGCTTTTTACAGTTCCGAGGCGGATGCTTTCAGAAAGCTTTTTATCC
The DNA here is from genome assembly GCA_900552465.1 of uncultured Parabacteroides sp. GTDB lineage: Bacteria > Bacteroidota > Bacteroidia > Bacteroidales > Tannerellaceae > Parabacteroides. The sequence continues at coordinate 12,293 of URZO01000073.1, forward strand.
GTTCGTTCTTCAATGCCCGTAAGGGGTGTTTCATCGATGGGCTCGCAGCCGATACCGATCATGCTTCCCTGCATGGCAATATGTTCCCGTTAGCGTTTAATATGGTTCCGGCCGGGAAGAAACAGCGTGTGGTCGACTTTCTCCAAACCCGTGGTATGGCTTGCAGTGTCTACGGCTCCCAATTCCTGATGGATGCCCTTTATGAAGCGAACGATGCCGGATATGCCCTGCACATGCTGACGAAAACCGACGACCGGAGTTGGTACAATATGATCCGTGTCGGCTCGACCATTTCACTCGAAGCCTGGGACAATAAATATAAACCCAATCAGGACTGGAACCATGTTTGGGGTGCCGCTCCCGCTAATATCATCCCGCGTCGCCTGATGGGTGTAGAGCCTTTGACGCCCGGCTTCGGGACTGCCCGCATCAAGCCGCAACTGGCGTCGCTCGAATGGGTGGAAGCTACGATCCCGACTATCCGGGGCGCAATTCATCTATCTGTAGAAAATAAGCCTGGCTCTTATACGCTGAATGTGACGGTCCCGGCCAATATGAATGCAGAAGTCTACTTGCCGCTTCCTTCCGGCAAATATAAGGTGATGAATAACGGAACCCCGGTGAAAGTTTCCCGTGTGAAAGGCGAGCCGTTCCTGTATGCCGGAAAGATCGGTTCGGGAAGTTATACTTTTGTTGTAAACTGACATTCCCGTTTGCGGTGTATTGTTCTGAATGTTATCTTTGCGACTTCATAATAATAAAAGATTAAAGAAGAAATGAAGAGATCTATTTATGCGGTGGCTTGCCTGATGATGGTGTTGCTGATTGGTTTTACTGCTTGTGGAGATGATGACAACAATGATTTTACACCCGAACAGCTCGCCTATTTCGAGAAGAATCTTGACTATATCCGCGAGAAGAAAGTCCTCAAAGGTGAGGACGGGGAATTACTTTACAAACAGGTGGTTTTAGGTGGCGACACTGCTCTGTATCGTGTGTTAAGCAAGGAGGGAACGGAGACGAAGTATCCGACGAGCCAGACTACTATCACAGTGACATTGAAAGGCGATTTTATTAATAAAACAAATTTTCAGCCGGAAATGTCAATGCCGCTTACTCCGGCGGGGGTAGTTCCAGGTTTGGGGGCTATCTTGTTAGAAAACACGGTCGGTGAACGGGTTGAAGCGATTATACCGGCTTATTTAGGATATGGATATTATGACAACAGGGGAATACCTGCCGGTTCAACCCTGATTTTTACCTATACGGTTGAGAAATTCAATTGATAAGAGTTAGATTGTAAATGAGGTATAAGCAAAAGCTCCACTGGCCGGAATTTCCGGGGTGGAGCTTTTTTAATAAAGACACAATTAAAATCGTAGGGGCGATTCGTGAACCGCCCTCTTTTATTTTCAGGCATTCAGCACCTTGCGGAAACGAACCAGGAACTCTTTCGCCTCATCCATCGTCAGACAGAGGGGAGGAAGCAGACGGATCGTATTCGTTCCGGCAACACCCGTGAAGACCTTCTCTTCGAACAGCAGTTTGCTGCGCACTTCCTTGATCGACTCTTCAAACTCGATACCGATCATCAAGCCGCGTCCGCGAATTTCCTTGATACCCGGAAGTTTGTGCAGTTCTTCCAGCAGGTATGCACCCACTTTGGCCGCATTGTCGATCAGTTTTTCCTCTTCCATAATATCCAGTACGGCAATGGCTGCCGCACATGCCAGATGGTTACCTCCGAATGTCGTTCCCAACATACCGTATACAGGCTTAAACATCGGGCTGATCAGCAATCCGCTCATTGGGAAACCGTTGCCGATACCTTTGGCAACCGTGATCAGATCCGGCTTGATTCCTGCATACTGATGGGCAAAGAACTTACCGCTACGTCCGTAACCGGATTGGATTTCGTCCAGGATCAGGCAGGCTTCATATTTCGTACACAAGGCACGCAGTTCCTGCATAAAGGAATCTGTCGGTAGTTGGATACCGCCTACACCCTGGATCCCTTCGATGATAACCGAGGATACGTCGCCTTTTTTCAGTTCTGCTTCTACGGCTGCCGTATCGTTCAGGGGTACGTAGGTCACGGCCAGGTCTTCATTTACCGGTGCGATGATCTTCGGGTTGTCGGTCACGCGTACGGCTGCCGATGTGCGTCCGTGAAACGCGTGTTTGAAGGCGATCACCCGCTTCTTGCCGTTATGGAAAGAGGCTAACTTCAGGGCGTTCTCGTTCGCTTCGGCCCCCGAGTTAATCAGGAACAGCGAGCAGTCGTCGTAGCCGCAGGCTTTACCCAACTTGTCTGCCAATTTTTGCTGAAGGCTGTTGATGACAGAATTGGAATAGAATCCTAACTTGCCGACTTGTTCGGAGATAGCCTTCACATAAGTGGGATGGCTATGCCCGACGGAGATTACGGCATGTCCGCCATACAGGTCGAGGTACTCGTTTCCCTCCGTGTCCCATACATGGCATCCTTTGCCTTTCTGTATCTCGATATTAAATAATGGATATACGTCGAATAAATGCATAATGGATAATGTTATTTTGGTAAATAATGATTTATCGGTGTGTTTATATCGCCCGTTGGTAACTCCTTCCCCTCTTGAGAGGGGGTAGGGGGTGTGTGAATTTTCTTTGAAAGACAGAAAGATAACACACCCCTTATCCCCTCTCGAGAGGGGAAACAGATACTCCCGACGCTATTACTACAAATACGAAACAGACCGATAAATCATCATTTACAATGTTAATTAAAACGCCGAAGGCTTAAGGTGCAGGCCGACCGTTTCTTCGAGGCCGAACAACAGGTTCATGTTGTGGACGGCTTGGCCGCTGGCGCCTTTCAGCAGGTTGTCGATCATCGAGATGATCAGCAACTTGTCTTCATGTTTCTGTAAATGGATCAGGCACTTGTTGGTGTTGACCACCTGTTTCAGATCCGGGTTCTTGTCTGTGACGAAGGTGAACGAATGATCATCGTAATACTCTTCGTAAATACGCGTGATCTCATCCAACCCGATCTTACAGTCCAGATAAGTTGTCGCGAAGATACCTCGCGAGAAGTTTCCTCTTACCGGGATAAAGTTGATCGAGCTGCTGAAACTGTTCTGCAACTGACGCAGACTTTGTCCGATCTCGGCAAGGTGCTGATGCGTGAATGGTTTGTAGATCGAGATATTGTCGTTTCGCCAGCTGAAGTGGGAAGTAGACGACGGCTTTACGCCGGCTCCCGTCGAACCCGTGATTGCGTTTACATGCAATTCGGAGTTCAGCATCAGGTGCTTGGCCAATGGTAAAACGCCTAACTGGATACAGGTGGCAAAACATCCCGGGTTTGCAATATGTTTAGCGCCGCAGATGCGGCGTCGGTTCAGCTCGGGCAGGCCGTACACGAAATCGTGTTCGGGGCTTTCGATACGGTAGTCCATGCTAAGATCGATGATCTTCACATTTTCGGGTACGGTATGGCTTTCCATGAACTTCTTCGTATCGCCGTGGGCGGTACAGAAGAACAGCAGGTCGATCTGGTCCAACGGCAGTTCATCGGTAAACACCAGGTCGGTTTCTCCATACAGTCCGCTGTGCACATCCGTTATCTTGTTGCCTGCATTGCTCGTACTGTTCACAAATGTAATCTCGGCGTCCGGATGATTCAGCAGCAGGCGAATCAGTTCGCCTGCCGTGTATCCCGCACCACCTATAATTCCTATCTTGATCATAAATAATGTGTATAATTTGCCAATATGCCAATGTGCCAATTAAGAATGCGAATGTATCCATTAATTGGCACATTGGCATATTGGCACATTGATTAATTATATTTTATGGTTATTGTAATAAACACGCAGCGGAGTGGAAGTTACCTTGATGAATCCTTTTGCATCTTCGGCAGTCCAGCCCTTTTGCATTTCCCCGTATTCGCCGAACTTGGTCTTTACCAGGTCGTCTTTCGAGTCAACGCCGACGGTAGAGAAGGAGAGCGGGCGAAGTTCCAGGATGGCTGTTCCGTTTACGTTACGCTGCGATTCCTGCAACATGGCTTCGATGTCGCGCATAACCGGTTCGAGGTACTGGCTTTCGTGGAGGAACATTCCGTACCAGTTGGCAACCTGGTCTTTCCAGTACTGCTGCCATTTGCTCAGCGTATATTTTTCGAGGAAACGGTGTGCGCCGATGATCAGCATGGGAGCGGCAGCTTCAAATCCGACACGTCCCTTGATACCGATGATGGTGTCTCCGACGTGCATATCGCGGCCGATACCGTATGCAGCTCCGATTTCTTCCACCTTCTGGATGGCAGCGATCTTGTCTTCGAAAACTTCACCGTTCACGGCATAAATCTCACCATTCTTAAACTCGATGCGAAGTTCTTCGCTTCCGGTCTTTTCGACTTGTTTCAGGTAAGCGCTTTCGGGTAAACCCTGTGTTGAGTCGAGGATTTCGCCGCCACAGATAGATGTTCCCCACAAGCCTACGTTATAAGAATACTTCAACTTGGTGAAATCCGCTTCGAAACCATGTTCTTTCAGGTAGTTGATTTCGTAGTCGCGCGTCAGGGCCATGTCGCGTGTCAGCGTGATGATCTCTACGTTTGGAGCCAGTACCAGGAACGTCATGTCGAAACGGATCTGGTCGTTTCCTGCGCCGGTGGAACCGTGGGCGATAGCATCCGCACCGATCTCATTTGCATAGCGGGCGATTGCCAATGCCTGGAAGATACGTTCCGAGCTGACGGAGATCGGATATGTGCCGTTACGCAGTACGTTTCCGAAAATCATATATTTCAGGCTCTTTTCATAATATTCTTTTGTAACGTCGATAGTCACATATTTGGTTGCGCCCAACTTGTAGGCGTTTTCTTCGTTCTGCTTCAGTTGTTCTTCGCTGAAACCGCCTGTGTTGGCACAAGCTGCATACACTTCATAACCCTTCTCTTTAGCCAGATACATAACAGTAAAAGATGTATCCAATCCTCCGCTGAATGCGACTACTACTTTCTTCTTCATTATTCTATATATTAATGTTATTATTCCTGTTTATCGAGCCCTCTTTCAATTGGCACATTGGCACATTGAACAATTAGCCCATTATTATAAATTCCTCTCTCTCGCTTCCCTTTCCGCCCGGTGAGGATCGTCCGGATCGAAGAGCATACCTGTACAGATGCAATACCGCCGGTTGGTCCTTTCGAGGACATCGTGGTTGACACAACCTTCGCAGCCTCTCCAGAATGATTCGTCGTCCGTCAGGTCGGCAAAGGTAACCGGAACGTATCCTAACTCCGTGTTCATCTTCATAACGGCGGCGCCGGATGTCAGGCTGAAAACCTTCGCGTGCGGCCATCGCATGCGTGCCAGTTGGAAGGTCATCTCCTTAATCCTCTTGGCGATGCCCAATCCCCGGAAGTCCGGATGAACAATCAGACCGGAAGTGGTCACGTATTGTTTGTTACCCCATGATTCGATATAACTGAAACCAGCAAATTTGTTACCTTCGAGCGCGATGACGGCTTTTCCTTCCTTCATCTTCTGTGCAACATATTCGTGCGTACGCTTGGCGATACCGGTTCCGCGCACTTTGGCTGCCGCCTCGATAGTGTCGAGGATAATGTCGACATATTCCTCGTGGCAGGATTCAGCAATCATCACATCAATTTTTCTTTGTTGTTCCATTTTATGTTTGTTCTTTTATCTTCCTTTGTTTATGGGGCAAACAACCGCTCGCCCCTACACTATATGAAATGCGACAAGGCGCTAACTATCTTATCCCGGCTGATTCCTTCGCGAGGAATGATCAGGATGGTGTCGTCACCGGCGATTGTCCCCAATATCTCGTGAGGCGCATGTGTGTCGATGTCGGAGGCGATCCCCATTGCATATCCCGGACGGGTCTTGACTACTGCTAAGTTTCCCGAAAACTCGATGTTGGGATGATGCTGCGTTTGCTCTTTCGCGGGTTGCATAAGCGCTGAATAATCAGGCAGGCGATATACATAATTCCCGTTTCCGTCGTGTACCTTGACAACTTTCAGCTGCTTGATGTCGCGCGACAGTGTTGCTTGGGTGACCTGGAATCCGCTATTCTCCAATTGTTTAAGCAGCTCTTCCTGATTACCTATTTTCTCTGTCTGTATAATGCGGCAGATGGCATCCAATCGTTCTTTTTTTGTACTCATACTTGTATATTTATGCAACAAGGCTGCAAATATAAACAGTATGATTGAATAAATATGCAAATATCCACTCTTTTTTTGCATAAATCTCCATATTCTTTTATTGACCGGGCAAAAAGCTCTTGTGAATTGTTTATTAATAGGAGAGAAATTATATTTTTGCAAACACTTAGAAACAAAAGATAAGAGATGAAAAAGATTACAGGTTTATTTGTTGCCATGCTGCTATTGTTGAGCAGTTGCGGCAGTGTCCCGCTGACCGGAAGAAAGCAGGTGTTGCTTGTTTCGGATCAGGAAGTGTTGTCGTCCAGTCTGACCCAATATTCCGATTATATGAAGTCGGCTGCCAAATCGTCCTCCAAAGACGGGGCGGCTATGGTGACGCGTGTCGGCAAGAAGATTGCTGCCGCTACCGAACAATATCTGAAAAATAACGGGTTGGAGAGTGAAATCAAGAATTTCTCCTGGGAGTTTAACCTGGTGAAAGACCCGCAGGTGAACGCTTTTTGTATGCCCGGCGGTAAGATTGTCGTCTATGAAGGGCTGATGCAGTTGGTTTCGTCGGACGACGAACTGGCTGTCGTAATCGGTCATGAAGTGGCGCATGCCGTTGCCAAACACAGCAACGAACGCATGAGCCAGCAGCTGATGGCCCAATACGGCGCCCAGATATTGGGGCAGGCGTTGAGTAATAAATCGGCCGCTGTCCAGCAGGTCGGAAATACGGTGTATGGCCTGGGTGCACAATACGGCGTTATGCTGCCTTTCTCCCGCAAGCACGAATCGGAAGCTGATTACATGGGATTGGTCTTTATGGCAATGGCCGGTTATAACCCGGAAGTCGCCGTCACTTTCTGGCAGAAGATGTCCGCCGGCAGTTCCGGCTCTACCCCCGAATTCATGAGCACGCACCCCAGCGATGCCACCCGCATCAACGAGATTAAGCAGCATTTGCCGGAGATTGAGAAGTATAGGATGAAGTGAGTAGAGGATATAGATGTTCGTCTGTTTGATCTCTATATGAAAGGTTGAAGACGAAGTAGGAGGAAAGCAATATTCCTCCTACTTCGTCTTATCCTCATGGATAAAACTGTTTACTTATGTTGAAAATAAGTGGATAGATTCGTCTCAACATCTTGTTTGACTTCTTCTATAAAATATGTTTTCATCGGATAAATGATAAGGTGTTCTCTTGTTCCTGCTCTATTCTCTGTTATATTAACATGGTCTACAGAAGATAATGTTTCCATGAAAGTTTTAAGTCTGTTCATATCTTCAGATGTATTTACATATACTCTTAGATAGGGATTCTCGATGTGGGTCTTAACTGTTTCTGTTTTAAATTGTTTCATTTCTTGATTTCTTTTTGTTAGTAATATGATATTTCATGAAGTAATGAGAATGCTATTGTTATAATCTTAATTTGATTTTTTTGTTTCCTACTTGTACAATATAAATTTGATTAGAAGGAAGGTTGATTTCGCACTGATCTGAATTTGCAACAGCCGAATAATGTAAACGGCCTGAAATGTCAAAGATATAGATTCTTTCTCCATTGTTTATATTTGTAATAATGATGTTATTTGTGGATGTATGAATTTGGTAATTGCTTTTAGATGGTATTTTTTCGTTAGATACAGATCCATTATAAAAATAAGTATAGAGACTTGTGTAATACGGTCCCCAATAACCTCCCCATATAAAACACGATTCTTCAATTAAATCGTGCTTATCATTGAAAATGAATTTATATTTTCTGTCATATTCTCCTCTTTGATAAGTGTATATTTCAGTTCTGTTTTCAAAGTAAAATCTTTCTTCTATAATATTAGAGTTCTCATGATCTTTGAGTTCAAATATTTTTGTTAATTGATTTTGTTTGTTAAATTCATATAAGTACTCACAGTATTTTACAAATGTATCTTCTTCGATATCATAGTCATATTGAGCCCATTTATATCCATTTGAATTGTATGTTACAATATATTTAGATGTTAGTATGAATTTTTGTAGCCGATCACTGTAAGACCAACGCATCATAGAATCTATACCTGAATTTGTATAATGGCAGAAAATTTCGCGATAAGAAGACTTTATTGATAATAATTTTCCATCATCTGTATAAGTAAAAGTTTCATCAGCGTAATCGGTTGTTTGTTTTTTCAGTTTCCCATTAGGGTAAAATATGTAAGTATCTTTATCATTGACTTTGATGGTTAATCCATCTTCGCTATATTTGTAATAGGTAGTAGCAGCTTTATTAAAAGTTTCTCCACTATAATATTTCCAAATGACTTTATCTGCTGTCATTTTTTTTATATTACCAAAATATCCTGTAAATGGATTTTTAGGCGATGGAGTAAAAAGACTGATCTCATAAGGAAATGAACCTGATGCAAGAATGTTTAAACAAAACAAATTGAGAATGAGAAAAATAAAGAACTTCATGATGACTAAGTTTTTTTCCAATCTGTCCCCTCCGTTCGGCATTATTAAATAAAAAAGCGTGAGGACCATCGTCTATCACTGCTTTGAGGCTCTCGACTGCCCACCAATCAATAATAGAACAATGATCCCACGCTTTATGTAGGTATATAGTCCATCCATTACCGGATAGGTATATAACAAACACAAGCGTAGGAGTCATTTTCCCATTATCTTGATTGGTTGAAATTGTCGAGATTTCAAAGCAAGATAATATCGAAACGCTTCTACGTTATTTTCAATACGTTGCAAAGGTCGTGTTTTTCAGTGATTGTAACAAATATAAGAACATGAAAAAAATATTATTGTTAGCCTTGGCCCCCCAAAAATGAAAATGTAAGTCGCCATTTTAGATTTCAACAGTGAAAACTCATAATGTAAGGTTACATTGTCATTTTCCGATTGTGAAATCTCATAATGTAAAGTTACATTGTTATTTTCCTATGCAGAAACTTGATAATGTAATCTTACATTATGAGATTTCACCATTGAAAAGCCATAATGTGACTTTACATTGTCGTTTTTCAACGTTTGATCGGCATAATGTAAGTTTACATTTCTTTTTTAGCGAAAAAGTATGATTAATTTTTGTTCTGAAGTTAAAATTCTTACCTTGCGGCACAAACAATAAATAAAAAATAATGCCATGAGTACTTACACAAAAATTTTGACACTTCCCCTTGACAGATTCAACAACGCCGAATTTCTGGCCTACATGAATTCCGTTTTAAGTCTTTTGCCTCCCCCGGAAGAGCAGCGTCCCGGTGAGCTTTCGCTGGACGAAGATGTTCAGGCGCAGGGTTCGCCGGAGATCGGGCTGACGAAGGAGTTTGTCGCTACGATGGAAAAAGATGTGCTCGACCTTGCAGACGTTGTAGACGAGAGCCGTACGGCACAGGAAACGGAGCAGGCGCAGGTGCATGAAGCAAACCGCGACAGTTTGGTTATTTACATTACAACCCGCATTTCGCGCGCGGGCTCGCTGCCGCTTGCGGCGGAACGTGAAGCCGGGAAGGCCCTCTATAAAGTGGTTAAGCCTTATATCGGTATTGCAACTCTGCCGATGGCACAGGAATCGGCCAAAATACAGGGACTGTTGCTGGATCTGAGGAAGGAGGAATACGCTGCGTATGTTACGACGCTAGGGCTGACGACTTATCTCGTCGAGCTGGAAAAGGAAAATAATGCCTTCATCGCGCTTACCAGCCAGCGGACGCAGAACCGTGCCGCCAATAAAAAGGAATCGGGCGCCACGTTGCGCGAACGGATCGGGTTGCAATATGAAGACCTTGTCCTTCTGGCGCAATCCTACAATATCGTTCAGCCGACGAATTCCAGCCGGACATTTGTCGCTAATCTCAACCAGTTGATTTCAGAAACCGTCACGGCTTTCAACTCGCGCTCCAAAAGGGCGAAGAAAAGCAATGGCGAGGGTGGTGGCGAACGTCCCGGAGAGTTGTAAGTGAATTATAAATGATGATTTGTCGGTCTGTTCTTTTAATGGGGCATTGCCCCATGCCGCAGG
>URZO01000074.1 GCA_900552465.1 uncultured Parabacteroides sp.
CAGGCAGAACTCGAAACAGTGCCCGACGGCCTGCACCGAAAGGCCGCCGCTATTCAGGAAAAAACAGCCGTGATACCGGATTATAACACAACATTTGCGGGGATTATAGGCAGCGGAGCTATTCTGCTGGCCGTATTAGGCGTTTCCTACCTGTTTCGCACCGGACAAAAGCAGGGATGAAAAACAGGCTGCAGCACGTACTTTGTGCATTGGATGCGATGGAGCGGACTGCGCGAATGCAGAGTCCGCTCCATCGTACGGATGCCCGGGCCAAACTGCTCGTTACGCTGGTTTTCCTCTTAACGATGCTCTCCGTGCCGCTCGTCCGGCTCCCGAACCTGTTGTTGTTTTTTGTTTTTCCGATCATTACCTGTGCGATGGGCAATATGAGTTACGGAACGGTATTCCGGCGGTCGCTCATCGTCCTGCCGTTCGTCGCCTTTATCGGTGTCTTCAACCTCCTATACGACCGTGAACCGGTTTTCCTGATTGGCGCGTTAGTCGTCACCGCAGGCTGGGTCTCGTTCTTTTCGATCATCCTGCGCGGCCTGTTGTCGGTGCAGGCGTTGCTTATCCTCGTTAACAGCACCGGGTACTACCGCCTTTGCCGGAGTATGCAGCGACTGGGCGTGCCGTCGGTCTTTACCACACAGCTGCTCTTCGTCTATCGCTACATCTATGTGTTGGTCGAAGAAGCCTTAGCCATGCAGCGGGCTCGTGACGCGCGGAGTTTCGGACGCAGATCCTATCCGCTGAAAGTCTGGGGAACGCTTGTCGGACAACTGTTGATCCGCACCTTCGACCGGGCCGAGCTGATCAGCCGGGCGATGCTCGCACGGGGATTCTCAGGACGTATTCCGGCGGATGTCTTCGAACATCCGGCCTGGAAAATGCGCGATACCCTATTCCTCGCCGTGTGGAGTTCGACACTCGTTCTGTTACGTCTGTTCCATCCGGTCGAAACTTTTTCGATGCTGATAAACAACCTCTGACATGAGTCACCATTACCTCCGCTTCGACGATGTGCATTACCGTTATCCCAACGGTTACGAAGCCCTCTGCGGTCTGTCGTTTTACATTACTCACGGGGAGAAAGTCGCTTTGGTAGGCGCAAACGGAGCCGGGAAATCAACCCTGCTGCTGCACATCAACGGGCTGTTGATGCCTTCTCAGGGCACAGTAGTGATGGGTGGGATCCCGCTCACACGCAAGACGCTGCCGCTGGTGCGACAGTCGGTGGGACTGGTGTTTCAGGATTCGGACAATCAGCTCTTCATGCCCACTGTCGAAGAAGACGTGGCCTTCGGTCCCTCGAACATGCGACTCGAATCCGAAGAGATCGAACGCCGTGTCACGGAGGCGCTTGAGGCCGTCGGTGCGCTGCATCTGCGCAAGTCGTCTCCTTTCCAGCTTTCGGGCGGCCAGAAGAAGCGCGTTGCAATCGCCACGGTACTTTCGATGGAGCCGTCGGTACTCGTCATGGACGAGCCTACTTCGAACCTCGATCCCCGCGCCCGGCGACAGATCATCGACCTGATCCGCCGTTTCAGCCATACGACGCTGATAGCTACGCACGACATGGAGATGGTGCTCGACCTTTGCGACCGCACGATCGTGATGAAAGAGGGTCGGATCGTAGCCGACGGTAACACACGGCATGTATTTGCCGATCTGGCTCTGCTGGAAGACTGCGGACTGGAGCAGCCTTACGAACTGCGGATGAAACGTGCGCTGAAGAAGGAATATGCTCTCTGACGGTCAGTCGCGCCGGATTTCCGGACGTACCGATCTGCCTTGGTCGGGAAGTACCTCCCGGCCGACAACGGCCGTAACCAAGGCTCCGGCGAGCAGTACGCCGATTGTCACCCAAAGCACCAGCGAAGCTCCGCCCCATTTGAGCAGTATCGGAATAAAAATGACGCCGACAACGGCTCCCAGTTTGCCGAAAGCTGCGGCCAATCCCGCTCCCGAACCGCGTTCGGCGACGGAATAAATCTGAGGCGGGATGATGAAAGTCATCAGGTGGGGGCCGGCGTTGAGAAACAACTCGAACAACATGAACCCGGCCACAGCAATCCAGACCGGCCAATGGAGCTGGTAGGCCGCCAGCAGGATGCCCATGCCCGCTGCGCAGAGAATAAAGCCCCAGGTCTGGGTCCGCACATGATACCAGCGGTTGACGAGCAGCAGGCCCAGAACGAATCCCGGCAGGATGAAAAGGTTGATCCAGGTAGTCAGCAATACCGAATCGGTGATTCTGGAAAAGGCCGATTCGGAACCCGTTTCCAGTCCCAGCGCCATGACCAGCACGGGCAGGAATACCCCGATGCCGTAAACACCCAGTCCTTCACAAGCCCATGGGATACCGCTGAACACCACTTTCTTTACCTGGCCTGGTTTAAAAAGGTCGCTCCATGCGACTTTCGGCATTTCCGTTTTCTTCGGCCGATTGCGGATTTCGCCGATCTCTACGTCCGGCCCCAGGAAATAACGCACTGCCTTCTCGGCTTCAGGTACGCGGCCGTGGGCGATGAGCCATCCGGGACTTTGTTCGAAACGGATGCGGCAGAGCAGCATGATGACCGCCATAACTGCGATGAGCAGCAGCAGACGATTCCAAAGATGCGGATCGTTCCACTCCCGGAGCAGGAAGAAACAGATGCCCGCCGCCACGATGCTGCCCAACGACGAAGCGGCTTTCGCCACGCCTACCATCAGCAGTTTCCATCGCCGGGGCATGATCTCGGAAATATAGTCCGAATCGAGGCTGTAACCGCCGCCGATACCCAGTCCCATAAAAAACAGCCCTGCGACCAGACCGAAGAGATTGGCTGTGAAAAAGGCAAACAGTGAGGCAGCGAGAATGAGTGCAGGGCAGAAACGAAAGAAAAACAGGTACCCCTTTTTATCGCTCCATTGTCCGAACAGCACCGAACCGACCATGATTCCGACGAGGCTGGTCGCAGCCACAAGTCCCTGCTGAAGAGACGTAAGTCCGGGATGTCGGAAAATCTGGATCATCGGCAGGATGACGACCAGCGTCGCCAAACCCGCTCCGGTTATCTGTCCGAGCGAAGCGACGATAAGCACTCTGAAATGGCCCCAGCGCAAGGGCATCGTGTCCATATTCATGTTTTTATCGGAATGTATGTTCGTATTTTCGGGCGGTTCGAGCCATCGTTTCCACCGTTCGAGTACCCACAACAGCGCAACGCCCACCCCGACGCCGACGACCGATTCGGTAAAGCGTAGCAGGCAGTTTACGGCCGGCGAGACGTGGGGCGTCATCTGCGAGACGAGCAGGATGATGAGCAGCGTGATGGTGGCGATGCGGTTGTTCTGATAGATTCCGACCAGCATGCAGAGCATCTCCAGCACGAAGACTGAGGCGAGCATTCCTACGATCGAAAAGGGCCAGTTCTCGAGGTATATGTAGGCAATAAGCGCCCCGAGGAAAGTCCCCAGCACCCTGGTCCATCCGGCACGCAGCGACTCCTTGTAACTGTGCGATTGCAGAACGACTACCAGTGACGTACAGGCCAGCATGGCTCCCATCCAGCGCGATGCCTCGTGCAGCGATCCTGTTATGTAGACGCCCGTCAGATAAGCCAGCAGGACGCCGATGCAGGAGACGAACGAGACGGAAGGGTGCATGCGTCCGACGGCATCGCGCAGGTACTGCCGGATCCTAAGTGGGATCGGTTGCCGGGTGTTTTCCATAATGAGCGCTTTGTCCGGCTCAGAACAAGAAACGCGCCGAAACAGGAAGACGACCGTCTGTTCCAGGCTCGTATCCGGAATTTACACTTTCCTTTGCTCTAACGGCGGATTTGGAACAAGAATTGGGGAGGGACAAAATCATGTCGCCACATATGCGTTGCAAAGAGATGGAATAAGTATCCAAGTAAAACATAATGCAAGAAAATGAAGTTTAAATTGTTTGCCCTGCTGCTATGCGGCAGCATCGCCCCCGTGTGTGCTGTGCGGTCCGAGATCGCCGACAGCATGCGTAAAGAGAAAACCTATCCCATCGGAGAGATCGTGGTTACGGGAACCCGGCATGAAACCGACATCCGGCATTTGCCGATGACCATCTCCGTCGTCGACCGGAAGAAGATTGAGAACGGGTTTCACCCATCGTTGCTGCCGACGCTGACCGAGCAGATTCCGGGACTGTTCGTTACGGGACGCGGCATCATGGGCTACGGCGTTTCAGGCGGCGCGGCCGGGCAGATGACGCTGCGCGGTGTCGGCGGAGGTCCCACAACGGGTCTGCTGGTGCTGATCGACGGCCATCCCCAGTACATGGGGTTGATGGGGCATCCCATTGCCGATGCCTATCAGTCGATGCTGGCCGACCGGGTCGAGGTCGTACGCGGCCCGGCGTCAGTGCTCTACGGTTCGAACGCCATGGGCGGCGTGATCAACATCGTGACGCGAAAAATGGTCGAAGACGGGGTGAAAACCAATGTTCACGCCGGTTACGGCTCCTACAACACGTTGGAGACTGAAGCCACGAACCAACTGAAATACGGGCGTTTCACCAGTACGGTCACCGGATCGTACAATCGCACCGACGGACACCGTAAGGATATGGGATTCGAGCAGTATGGAGGCTATGCCAAGCTGGGCTATCGGATTACGAAGGAGTGGGACGTCTACGCCGACGTGAACCTCACGCATTTCAACGCTCAGAATCCGGGAGCCGTGTCGGCTCCCATTCTCGACAACAAACAGCACATCACCCGCGGCATGACTTCGTTTGCGCTGCGCAACGACTACGGAAAGACCTCCGGAGCCTTGAGCTTTTTCTATAACTGGGGCCGCCACAAGATCAACGATGGCTATTCGCCCGGCGCCGAACCGCTCGATTACCGCTTCAATTCCCGCGACAGGATGCTGGGTGTATCGTGGTATCAGAGCGCGTCGCTCTTCACGGGCAACCGCCTGACCATGGGCGTCGACTACCAGCACTTCGGAGGCAAGGCCTGGAACCGCTATCTCAATGGCGATCCGGACAAGACCACGGCCGACAAGACGATGGACGAAGTGGCCGGATACATCGATTTCCGCCAGAGCCTGACACACTGGCTGACGCTCGATGCCGGGCTGCGTCTCGACCACCATTCGCACGCCGGAACAGAGTGGATTCCGCAGGGCGGCCTGTCGTTCCTGCTGCCCCGCAACGCCCAGATCAAGGCAATGGTCAGCAAGGGATTCCGCTTTCCGACTATCCGCGAAATGTATATGTTTCCGCCGCAGAATCCGGATCTGAAACCCGAGAAACTGATGAACTACGAACTTTCGTTCACCCAGCGGCTCCTCGGCGGTGCCCTTTCCTACGGAGTCAACGTCTTCTACACCGACGGCGACGACATGATTCAGACCCTCCCGGTCAACGGCCGGCCGATGAACATCAATACGGGCCGGATCGAGAACTGGGGCGTGGAAGGCGACATTGCCTGGCGGATCTGTGCCGCGTGGTCGGTGTCGGCCAATTACAGCTATCTGCATATGGCCTATCCGGTCGTCGCCGCTCCCGAGCACAAACTCTACGTCGGCGGCGCCTTCACGCGGGGACGGTGGAACGCCTCGACAGGCATTCAGTACGTGCACGGGCTTTATACGCAGGTCAAACCCAAGGAGCTGACCGACAACTTCGTGCTGTGGAACGCCAACGTGACCTTCCGCGTAACCCGCTGGCTCGATCTGTTCGTCCGCGGCGAGAACCTGCTGGCGCAGCGTTATGAAATCAATACGGGCTTCCCGATGCCGAAAGCCACGGCACTGGGCGGCGTAAACGTAACCTTTTAATGGAATCGGAAGATATGACAATTCATTTACACACGCTTTTACGAACTATATTCACCATCGTATGCTTAATTTTCCTGCTCCCGGAAGGCCATGCGCATTCGGGCAAGGCGCGCTTTCATGCGATCATTGACACCGACGGAGCTGCGGACGACCTGCGCACGCTCTGTATGCTGCTGGGAAACCGGGAGGTCGAAGTACTCGCCATCACGACTTCGGAAGGGGCGTTGCTCCCCGACAGCGCCGCCGTCCGCGTGCGTGCATTGCTCGACTCCTTCTACCACGAAGGCGTCCCGGTCGGAGCGGGCAGAGCCGTGAATGCGCCGGCTCCGGTGTGGCGGACGCATTCCCGGCAGGTAGAGTGGGGCGCTCCCTCGTCAGGTTCGGCCGCCCTCCCTTTGGCGCAGACGCTGATCGGGGAAACGCTCGAAAACGAAGAGGAAAAAGTCTTTTTTATCGCACTGGGTGCTCTGACGAACCTATCCGACGTATTGCAGGCGAATCCCGCTCTCGGTGGCCGCATCGAACGGGTGGTTTGGTACAACACCCGGGTGGAACCTCTGGCCGGGGCTAATTACGAGACAGACAGAGAAGCTGCCAGCCGCGTGCTGGCAAGCGGGATTCCCGTGACGGTCGTTTCGGCCAACCCGGATTGTCCGGTTGTCGTCACTCCCGCCCTGCTCGATTCGGTGGCCGCCGTTCCGACCGTTTACGCCCGGAAGATCGCCGATACGCACCGTGCCGCTCCACTGGCGAAGCTGGTTGATGCGGGGCATTTGCAGGCATGGGACGATTTGGCTGCGGTCCGGCTGTTCGCTCCGGAATTGTTCGCTACCCGGAAAATAAGCGAAACCGTCGAGGTTTGCAGCCTGTCGGATCAGGTTGCTGCTGCGCAGATTCCGGAGGAGATACTTCGTATTCTCCGGGGTAAACCCGACAGTGAGAGCCGCGTGTTCTACGGATTCCCCGTTCAGCACGAGCTCTATGCCGCAGATGTCGTGCCGATGGTCGACGAGACGATTGCCCGGTATGGGCCGAGTGAGTGGCGTGCAGGCGTGCTGACCAACGAACTGCATGGCCATCTGGGTATCTACGCCACCATCGGAGTCAAGATGGGAATCCGGGCGCGTGAATACTTCAATATCGGAGTGGATGACATCGAGGTGACGACTTATGCTGGGCATAATCCGCCCATAAGCTGTATGAACGACGGCTTGCAGGTCGGAACCGGAGCATCCGTCGGGCACGGACTGATCACCGTGGCGGAAAACGATCCGCCGCGTCCCGAAGCCCGGTTCAGTTTCAAGGGTAAAACGATCCGGCTGGCTTTGAAGCCTGAATATGCCCGACGCATCCGTCGGGACGTAGAAAAGGGAATTGAACTTTACGGTAACCTGACCGAACCTTATTGGCTGTATGTCCGAGGATTGGCCTTGCAATACTGGCTTGAATTCGACCGCCACGGTATTTTCGATATGTATGTCGGGGAATAGTGCGCCCGGATCATAAATTCAGGTTGCATTTTTCACTCTGCATCCATGTCTTACGATTTAGGGCTGATGCCATGCGTTTTTGCGTGTCTGCGTTCGCGTCGGCCTGTGAGTGCAAATAATACCGCATATCATTGATATGAATATCACCGTTTTGCAGGAGTGGTTACGTAGAATTACTTCGTATGTACACTGCCCTGCCGCAATGTCGAGTTCATAAAGAGCCCCATTCTGCAAACCCTGTGTCTGAACTGTTCGTAAAGGAAACTGCCCGGCAACGCTTACCCCGGCTCTGTATTGATCATATTACCCTTTCTGGTTAGTAGCCAACGCGGGTTAAAGTCTAAACAAGAGTTTACCATTTTTAACGCTTGTCAATAGAATTTCCCGATTGATATAATCATTATCCCCAGAAATAAATTTTCAGAATAGCGGATAATATCACCATACTTCGACTATAACAGATCGTGCGTCTGGTAAGTCGTTTCAAGTGTGTGCGCAATGTCAAATTGTTGCGCTCTATGTGGTTTGTTCCGTATAATGATGTCCGATGTATTTTTCGGTCGATTAACGACCGATAATTTCGCAATCGGTCTGTGTATATGCGCTTAGCTTCAGATAGTTTTAGTGTTTCCAAAACAACGCTCAGGGTTGAATTTGTTCTGGGGCCGATATTGTAGCTGACTACTTCCTTCGATTTTCGGTCAAGAGCATATGCAATCCACACGAACTCCGATTTTCGACGGACGAAACTCTTGATTTCATCCACTTCGTAAATCCGGTGTTTGACAACTGGGGGACGTGAAATAGACTTGGCAATTAAGATGATGCGGTGTAAAAGCGTTGTCGGAGATATCTGAAGAATCCGAGCGGTACTTCTTATTCTTACGCCTTCTTTTGTTAAGGTTGTTATATCTGTGTTTAAATTGGGAGAATATGCGTTATAAGAATAATGTTCCTGTTGTCTTTTGTGGCAATGGCTACATTTATATCGTGCTTCCCGTTTGCTTGGCGTCCGTCTTTAATACATTCTTCGCCACAAAATCTGCATTTCATTTTGTTTATCCCCTAATCTGTAACATGAAGGTCAATTTTCGAGACCTTCGATTTATTTATCTCGATTTTTAGGGCACAAAAATAATAAAGACGACCCAAAGATCGTCTTTATTGCTCTAATTTTTTTAGGTTCTTGGGATGATTTACAGTTAGTTAACTGTTCACCTCCTAATCTGTAACATTACCGGATTTGGCGTTTGGTTGTCGCCTTATGGCGCTTTCCCTGGCGGAGAGACAGGCTCTCGAACCTATACATTCAAGAAATATCATAAAATTGCAAATTACTGATAATCACACACAATTTGGAATACATAGTAAATCTAAATCTTTCTGAATATCTTTTGCTATTCCAAATATTGGGTGTATATTTGGGTGTAGAATTTCAAACGCACCCAATTATGAATATCAAACGAAACATCATTTTTGCATTGGAAAGCCGGAAAAAGAACGGTGTGCCAATTGTGGAGAATGTCCCCATCCGTATGCGCGTCATATACGCAAGCCAGCGCATTGAGTTTACAACGGGTTACCGCATCGATGTAGCCAAATGGGATTCCGACAAGCAGCGAGTAAAGAACGGGTGTACCAACAAATTAAAGCAAAGTGCATCTGAAATCAATGCCGATCTGCTGAAATACTATGCCGAAATTCAAAATGTGTTCAAGGAGTTTGAGGTACAGGAAACCATGCCAACTACCCAACAACTAAAGGATGCATTCAACCTGCGGATGAAGAATGCCAACGAAGAACAGCAGGAAGAAGCACAGATAAGTTTTTGGGAGGTGTTCGATGAATTTGTAAAAGAATGCGGCAATCAGAATAACTGGACTGAATCCACATACGAAAAGTTTGCAGCCGTTAAAAATCACCTCAAGGAGTTCAAGGAAGATGTGACCTTTGAATATTTCGATGAGTTCGGATTGAACGAGTATATCAATTTCCTGCGTGACAAAAAAGACATGAGAAACAGTACCATCGGTAAACAAATGGGATTCCTCAAATGGTTCCTGCGATGGAGCTTCAAGAAAGACTATCACCAGAATATAGCATACGATACGTTCAAACCGAAATTGAAAACCACCCCCAAGAAGGTAATCTTCCTGACATGGGAAGAGTTGAACAGACTAAAAGACTATCAGATACCCAAAGACAAACAGTATCTGGAACGTGTCCGGGATGTTTTCCTGTTCTGTTGCTTTACCAGTCTGCGTTATTCAGATGTTCGTAACCTAAAGAGAAGTGATGTCAAGTCCGACCATATAGAAGTCACCACCGTTAAAACGGCAGATAGTCTGAGTATTGAACTGAACAAGTACAGTAAAGCCATACTTGAAAAATACAAGGACATCCATTTTGAAAACCACATGGCATTGCCTGTTATCAGCAATCAGAAAATGAATGATTATCTGAAAGAACTGGGAGAACTGGCAGAAATTAACGAACCTATACGTGAAACCTACTACAAAGGAAATGAACGTATAGATGAAGTTACACCGAAATACGCATTACTCAGCACACATGCAGGAAGAAGGACATTCATCTGTAATGCACTGGCTCTCGGTATTCCTGCACAGGTTGTAATGAAATGGACAGGGCACAGTGATTATAAAGCCATGAAGCCTTACATTGACATAGCAGACGATATTAAGGCCAATGCAATGAACAAGTTTAACCAACTCTAAAAGTATCAGTCAGTTTCACAGATTATCCATTATTAGAGTTATCTTTGTTAAGTAATAGTTAGTGATATGGAAAATAACAACGAACATAATATAAAGAAAGGTCATTTTGATGCCTTTGTCCATGCTGTCGGTTCGGAAATAGAACAGGCACAAGTCCGACTCATTACCGCAGCCAATGCCCAGATGTTGTTCCATTACTGGAAAATGGGGAATTATATACTGTACCACCAACACCTACATGGGTGGGGTGGTAAAATTATCAAAAAATTGGCACAGGCAATCAGATTCAATTATCCTGAAAAGAAGGGATATTCGGAACGTAATCTTACTTATATGTGCCAGTTTGCCCGTTTATATCCGTTAAATGTACTTCGTAGTTTTATTGAAGCAGATTCAATACTGTCGGTCCCAAATATTCAAAACATTACTAATGAAGTCCTTAAGCTCAATAGCGGACAATTTACGCAGGAGCTTACTGCGCAAATACAATCAGCTGATAATCAATCTTTAGAAATTACGCAGGAGGTTCCTGCGCAATTTCAGAATGTAGCAAAAACAGTAG
This sequence comes from uncultured Parabacteroides sp., assembly GCA_900552465.1. Taxonomy (GTDB): domain Bacteria; phylum Bacteroidota; class Bacteroidia; order Bacteroidales; family Tannerellaceae; genus Parabacteroides. The sequence goes on from URZO01000074.1 coordinate 10,602, forward strand.
CAACCATCTATAAAATAAAAATAGAGGATATAGAAGATTTATTCTTGGCGTCACCGATTGCAAGAATAAATTGGGCAAGCCATATGGTCATACTCAATAATCCGCTACCATTGGGCGTAAGGTATTGGTATATGAAACAATCTGTAGAAATGGGTTGGAGCAGTAATGTGCTGAAAATGCAGATTGAAAGTAATCTGTATGACAGACAAATCAAGAGTAACAAGGTAAACAACTTCACTGCCACACTTCCGGCACCTCAAAGCGATCTTGCCAATTATCTGTTAAAAGACCCGTATATCTTTGACTTGGCAGGAGCAAAGGAAAAGGCTGACGAAAGGGATATAGAAGAACAGTTGGTAAAGCATGTAACCCGTTACTTGCTGGAAATGGGTAACGGCTTTGCTTTTGTTGCCAGACAAAAACATTTCCAGATTGGGGACAGTGACTTTTTCGCCGACCTGATCCTATATAATATCAAGCTCCATGCCTATGTTGTCGTGGAATTGAAAGCAACGCCATTCAAACCGGAATATGCAGGGCAGTTAAATTTCTATATCAATGTTGTAGATGATAAACTGAGGGGAGAAAATGATAACAAGACCATCGGTCTTTTGCTGTGCAGGGGTAAGGATGAGGTCGTGGCACAATATGCCTTGGCTGGATATGACCAGCCGATAGGTATCAGCGACTATCAATTGAGCAAGGCAGTACCCGAAAATCTGAAATCTGCCCTACCGAGTATAGAAGAAGTGGAAGAAGAACTGACCTTATTCCTTGACAAGGACAAGAACCCATAATATAAAGTATATGGCAGGAAAGATACAGACGATGATTCCCCAATATGGAGAACTCAACAGAATATACAGAGACTATATAGATAATTACGCTTTTTCTTTTGACAGGCAGAAATTCATATCGGATTTCTATCAGGAGTATAATGACATGAAATCCTTTGAAGCCGCTATCCTTGAACTGGTGCTTGACAAGCAAAAAGAGCAATACACCTTGATACTCAACAGCCTGAAAACTGAAATAGAAAAGAGCATACAGGCTTATGAGATACGCCCGTTAAGTGACAGAGCCATAGAACGTGCTTGCTATCAGCACATGGAAAGGTATTCTCAGGAAATTGAAGCCCAGCTGGATGTTACAAGAAGTCTGAGCAAGCCGCTGAATGAAGCCAACAACAGGTATGATTCCATTGGTTACAGGGAGCATACAGCCGAAGAGGAAAAACAGGCAGAGAAAGAATATGAACGCTGCAAGGCTGAATATGACAGGGAAAAAGCCAAACTGAACAAACTCTATGATCAGCAAAAGGCTGCAAGAACAGAGGCATTCCAATACATGAAGAACTGTTGTGCGGACATATACCGTCAAAGCTGCCTTTTTCTGGATATATTGAAGAAATACATTCCTGACGGAAAGCAAGAGAATAAATCAAGCGAGCCAATCAGTCAGCAGGAAACGACAGAAGAACAACAGGAATATTTCAGCATGAAATTACTTTCGCTCATTCATGAGGTGTGCATAGGAGAACAGTTCGAAGAAATTTCCGCACTGGATTTCTATGCCAATATGAATCTTCACCCCTGCAACTGTAAGCTGAAAATAAAACCGAGAGAGAAAATACGTGTATGCTATCTGATATTCCTGATGAGCGAGAAACTCTCCAAACAGGACAGGGACAAATGGAAAGACAGAATACTGAAACTGCTGGATATTGACGACAGCTACTACAAATCCAAGTACAAGGAGCCTGTTTCAGATTTCCCCAGTGACAGCAACCAAAATTTCGCCAAGGAAATGGAACATATATTCAGATAATCCGTAATATATCCTGATACTTTACGAAAGTTCCACTTTTACCACTCAAAATAATTTTTGAGTGGTATTTTTATTTTCTGATATTCAATAAGATACAATGATATTCAGTTTGTACCGTCCCCATCCTTACCACTCATAACCCTACCTAATTTTGCATCGTTCGAGAACAGAAATAACAGCCAGTGCGCAGGGCTGATTGTTTAACGACTAAATAGATTGGACGATGACAAATATCCAAGAATTATTATCAAAACCCGTCTGGCAGATGACAGGCGAAGAATTCATATTCCTGAGTAAGCACGCTTCAGGTCAGGCCGAAGCATTGCCGCAACCCGTTACAGACACGGAAAAGAAGTATGTGTACGGAATACTCGGTATAGCCAAACTGTTCGGGTGCAGTCTGCCCACTGCCAACCGCATAAAGAAAAGCGGTAAGATAGACAAGGCGATTACCCAGATAGGGCGCAAGATTATCGTAGATGCGGAATTGGCTCTTGAGCTTGCCGGGAAGAAAACAGGAGGACGGAAATAATGGGAGGTATGCTTATGGACTATATGAAAGAAATAAAGGAGATTTCGGCAGAACAGGCAATAATCCTTTGGCAAGCTTCACGCCTGAGTCTGTCGAAAATCTACGAAAAAGCACCTGAGATTCTAAAAGTGCAAGGTTCGGTCATTGGTACACTGGGCAATTTCAGTGCATCCATCGGCAAAGCCAAGAGTAAAAAGACTTTCAATGTATCGGCTATCGTAGCCGCCGCATTGAAAAACGGTACGGTACTGCGGTATGTTGCGGAACTACCGGAAGAAAAAAGGAAGATTCTTTATGTGGACACGGAACAAAGCCATTATCACTGTCTGAAAGTCATGAAACGTATTTTACGGCTTGCTGGTCTTCCTGATGACAGGGACAATGAACATCTGGAGTTTCTCGCTTTGAGGAAATACACGCCCGAACAGCGTATCAGGATTGTCGAACAGGCTATCTATAATACACCGGACATAGGGCTTGTAATCATAGACGGCATCCGTGATATGGTATATGACATCAACAGTCCGGGAGAATCGACACGCATTATATCCAAACTGATGCAGTGGACGGATGACAGGCAGATACACATCCATACGATACTCCACCAGAACAAAGGCGATGAAAACGCAAGAGGGCATATCGGTACGGAGCTGAACAACAAGGCGGAAACCGTTCTGCTGGTGGAAAAGGACAAGAGCAACGGGGATATAAGCAATGTTTCAGCCATGCACATCCGTGCAATGGATTTCGAGCCTTTCGCTTTCCGTATCAACGACAATGCATTGCCTGAACTCATAGAGGGGTACAGACCCGAAGCGAAGAAACCCGGAAGACCGGAAGAGGAAAAGTTTGACCCTTACAGACATATTAGCGAACAGCAGCACCGCATAGCACTGGAAGCGGCTTTCGGACTGAAAGAGGAATACGGCTACAAGGATCTGGAAACCTCCTTAATCAAGTCATATATGTCGGTAGGTGTAAAACTGAACCATCAAAAAGCGGTATCACTTATCACCATGCTCCGGAACAAACGGATGATAGTACAGGAGAACGGCAGGAAATACACGTTCAAGCCGGACTTTCACTATTAGACCGTATAACCTGTAATCACTTCACTTTATTCGGCAGGTCTATATATTAAGAATAAAGCGAAGCGGTTGTAGGGAATAGAAAAGCGCTTCACTTTATTACCGTATCCTATATATACGAAGATAAAGTGAAGTGATTATACAGACCGTACTTCATAAAAAAGTACGGGCGAAAAGAGAAATAAATATTCCAACCATTATTCAAACACTCATCTTATTATGGATATACAGACAGCAAAACAAATCAGGATAGCGGATTTTCTGTACAGTTTGGGATATTCTCCCGTCAAGCAGCAAGGTATTAACCTATGGTACAAATCCCCGTTACGGGAAGAGACAGAACCCTCGTTCAAAGTAAATACCGAGCGCAACCAATGGTATGATTTCGCAATCGGCAAAGGTGGAAATATCATCGCACTGGCACAGGAACTCTACTGTTCCGACTATGTGCCTTATCTTCTACAGAAAATCGAAGAACAGATACCACACATACGTCCCGTGTCTTTCTCTTTTGGCAAGCAATCATTTTCCGAACCGAGTTTTCAGCAATTGGACATTGTGCTGCTGGCTTCTCCTGCCCTGCTTGCCTACCTACAGGAAAGAGGGATAAACACGGCACTGGCGAAAAGAGAATGTAAGGAAGCCCGTTTCACCCACAACGGCAAACGGTATTTCGCCATTGCCTTTCCGAACATATCAGGCGGATATGAAATTCGCAACCGATATTTCAAGGGATGTATCGCACCAAAAGAAATATCCCATATCAGACAGTCAGGAAAACCAAGGAGTACATGTTACGTTTTTGAGGGATTTATGGATTACCTTTCCTTTCTTACTTTAAGGCTGGAAAGCTGTCCGCAATCACCCGACTTCGACAGACAGGATTACATAGTTCTTAATTCCGTAGCCAATGTTCCCAAGGCACTCTATCCGTTGGGAAGCTATGAGCGCATCCACTGTTTCTTTGACAATGACCGTGCAGGAATGGAAGCAATACAGCAAATCCGAAAGGAGTATGATGCTACCCGGTATATACGTGACGCCTCGCAAATCTACAGTGGATGTAAAGATCTGAACGAATATTTACAGAAACGAATAGCCGATAGGAAAGAGCAAGCGCAATCTGTCGAAAAGAGGAATGATACGCTATCCAAGAAACCGAAAGGCTTCCGGTTATAGCCCACTATAACTACACGCTTCGCTTTCGTAGTTGTGGGCTCTCCCGAGGGGATTAGGGCTTTGCCCTAATGATCCACTCAGGGCGTTTCTCCCCTGAGAACCCAGACCAAAGAGTGACCCTCTCTTTGGAAACTCCGCTTATGGGTTGCACCCCTAAGAACCCCTCTGCGAAAGCGAACAAAACAATCTATCGTAAACAATAAATCTGAATAGTAGTATGGCAATAAAATCAAGCATACATATCAAACCTTGCAACACCAAATCAAGCGAGGCTCACAACAGGAGGACTGCCGAGTATATGCGTAATATCGGAGAGTCCAGAATCTACATTGTGTCCGAACTCTCTGCCGACAACGAGCAGTGGGTAAACCCGGACTTCGGCAATTCGAATTTGCAGACGCACTACGACAACATCAAACGGATGGTAAAGGAGAAGACAGGTCGTGCCATGCAGGAGAAAGAGCGTGAGCGCAAAGGGAAGAACGGAAAAATCATAAAAGTGGCAGGATGCTCGCCTATCCGTGAGGGTGTGTTGCTCATCAAACCGGACACCACACTGGCAGACGTAAAGAAATTTGGCGAAGAATGCCAAAGACGCTGGGGCATCACTCCGCTTCAAATCTTCCTGCACAAAGATGAAGGGCATTGGCTGAACGGACAGCCTAATGCAGAGGACAAGGAAAGTTTCCAAGTAGGTAAAAAATGGTTCAAGCCAAATTATCATGCTCATATCGTTTTCGACTGGATGAACCACAACACAGGCAAGAGCCGAAAGCTCAATGACAATGATATGATGGAAATGCAGACCTTGGCATCCGACATCCTATTTATGGAACGTGGAAAATCCAAAACCATTACAGGCAAGGAGCATTTGGAGCGAAGCGATTTCATCATCGAGAAACAGAAAGCCGAACTGCAACGTATAGATGAAACCAAGCGACACAAGGAACAACAGATAAATCTTGCTGAACAGGAGCTGAAACAGGTGAAATCAGAAATACGCACTGACAGGCTAAAGAAAACAGCCACCAATGCAGCCACCGCCATAGCAAGCGGTGTCGGTTCTCTTTTCGGAAGTGGAAAATTGAAAGAGCTGGAACAAGCCAACGAGAAATTGCGTCAGGAAGTGGTCAAGCGCAATAAGGGTATTGACGAACTAAAAGCCAAGATGCAACAAATGCAGGAACAGCACGGCAAACAGATACGCAATCTTCAAGGAATACACAACCAAGAACTTGAAACCAAAGACAGAGAAATATCACGACTGAATACCATCCTTGAAAAAGCGTTCAATTGGTTTCCATTGCTCAAGGAAATGTTGAGAATGGAAAAACTATGTTATGCCATCGGATTTACCAAAGATATGGTAAATAGCCTTTTGACAAAAAAGGAAGCTATCAGATGTAATGGAAAAATCTATTCCGAAGAACATAGACGAAGATTTGAAATCAAAAACGACATCTTCAAAGTAGAAAAAAATCCGACCGATAATCGTAAATTAATACTAACTATAAACAAACAGCCGATAGGAGAATGGTTCAAGGAGCAATGGGAGAAATTAAGGCATGGTTTGCGACAATCAGCAGAAGAACCAAGAAAAAGTAGAGGATTCAGAATGTAATCTTGATAGTATTTGATTGTATCTCAATAAAATTCCATATCTTTGTAAGTGGATTAGGGCAACCATTTCCAAGACATAGAAGAAAAAGAAGAAGCGTTATGCTTATCTTGTACTTGAAAACGTAGGAAATTTTCAAATTGGATACAAGGATAGCATAGTGGTTCTCACGCTATAGCGTGGGCTGCTATTGTTACATCTGTATCCAAGGTTTCCTACGACCTTCAAGTAGAGTGTGGCATACAGTTCCACGCTTCGTGTTAAAAGGTATATAGTATGATTTTTAAATGGCTTAAAAAACTGTTTGGATTATATGATAGTTCACCAACTGAAATCCTTTCAAATGGTGAACTCAAGCCATCTGCACCTAAATCGCTTTGTGATGAATTTGACAAAAGAAAAGAACGTGTAAAGCAAAATAGGGACAAACTTAAACAATCATCAACTGATTGGTATGTTTTAAATATTCCTCCCCAAAAAGATGAATTACAAACTCGTGTCTTTTCACCGCATAAATTTGAGAATATACCTTCTCTCCAAGCTTTAAAAGATGAAAGATTAAGAAAAGAGGCATATGAATTAAAAGTACGAGAGGAAAAGGCAAAATTATTATTGGATAAACTTGAAATCCTTATTGCGCAGCGAAAGTGTCAAGAGGCAAAGCAAATAATGGATGAAATTACGCATAAAATAGTGCGTACAAAAGATTCGATTATAATAAAACAATATGCGAATATACAAAAATCATTATCTGAATTAGAAAAAGAATTAGAACATGAAAGATTTGTTAAGTTAGCCGAAGAGCAAAAACGCAAAGAGGAAGAAGAACGTAAGAAAAGAGAAAGAGAAGAAAAGGAAAAGGTAGAGAATGAAAAAAGAATAGCAGAAGAACGAATACGGCGACAGCAGGAAGCAAATAGACTTGCGGAAGAAGCCCAAAAAAAAGAACAAGCCGAACAAGCGGAAAGGCAAAGATTGGAATCGTTGTCTGCTGAACGCAAAGAAAATTGGCTTGCATTCAAGCAAGTATTGGAAAACAATGGTATCCGCTATTTGTATCATTTTACAGATAGAAGGAATATTCCATCCATTAAACGGCATGGAGGGTTGTTGTCTTGGAGTTATTGTGAAAAGCATAAAATCGACATACCGAATCCCGGAGGCGGAAATTTAAGCCGTAATTTGGATGAGATGCGGAATTTACAAGACTATGTTCGTTTGAGCTTCACAACAGAACATCCTATGATGTATGTTGCCATGAAAGATGGGAGAATTAGTAATCCTGTCATTCTAAGAATAGATCCAAGTGTGGTATATTTGCAGCATACAATGTATGCAGACATGAATGCTACAACTACGAAACGAACACCTAATATAGGCAAATCCTTGGAAGATTTTAAGAAAATACATTTTTCCACCGTTAAGGCACATAAACATTTTGATTTAGACGAAAATGAACGACCGTATTTCCAAGCGGAAGTAATGGTCATGACATTCATTCCCAAGAAATATATTATAAACCTTGATACTTTTTGATTATGATATACATAGAAAGTAGGAAACGAAAATTGGAGAAGATAAAAGAAGAATATCCAGACGCTGTAATCTTGGATATCACTTCTAACTCAGAGACTCGGTATGCAAAGATTCTGAGTCCATTTTATCCTCATGGGAACATTCCTATTCCTTTTACTGACGGATTAAAGGCAACTTGTGTTGAAGCTGTGTGGCAAGGGTTAAAGGTCTTTGAAGGTGTAGGCGTTGATTTTGCAACATTTAAGAATGACACCATGCGTGATTTGAAAAGAACGGTACGGAAATATGGTGTACCCAAAGGGCACAGTAAGGGTGCATACAGCAAAGAGCTGTTGGGGTATTTTGAAGCAAGAATGCTCATTTATCTTCCTACCTATAAATGGGTGTTAGATAATGTGCCAGAAGTCCACCATGTTGTAGAGAGAATAAAGGAACAAAGCAAAATTCAAGATATAGTCTTACTTGACTATAATACAAATATAGATTTTCGTGATATTTCAAAACCTATGTCTCATGCTGGCTTGGTAAAATTATATATAGAGGGTAAATATCCTGATAATATGGATAATTATAAGCCTATGAACAAGGAGGAAATAGAAGAGAAAAAAATCAGAGAAAAAGAATTTAAGAAAGAGTTAAAGAAAAAAGCGAAAGAAAAGAGAAAGGAACAAACCAACAATTTGTTCGACGAAATCAAATAATCAAAAAATATAATGACAATGAATAATTTACATGAATATATCGGCTTGATTATTGCTATAATAGTTGTCTTGATTGTTATTGCAGCCCAAATCTATAGCTTTCTTAAAACAAAGAAAAAAATTTCAGAATTGGAAGGTCTATTTGAAGATGTTGATAATTTGTCTCTCAAAGAAACATCGATAACATCTGGTATCTTGCAAAATAAGTCCTCATTACAGAAGTTCTTGCAGAACATACCTTCCCGTTATAGCGATGAAGATGATAGCGGTGATGAATATACAGATTTGTCGTTGATAGTTCCTCAAAACAAAAATATCTATGGGAAATTAGGATTGATTATTTATCGCACTAATGAATATTTGTGCAAAAACACTGGAACAAGCGCAGATTTGGGAATACTTGAAGATATTTGTGATAGTCAAAAAGGAGCATTAGAAGATGAAATACATAATAGCCTTAACGTTCCTCTTTATTTAGGTTTAGCAGGAACATTCGTTGGTATAATTACGGGGCTGATAGGGGTTGATTTCAATCAGATTTTTGGCGAAACTGATAATTTAAGTGGATTGCAGCATCTTTTGTATGGTATTATAGCAGCCATGTGCGCAAGTTTACTGGGATTGGGCTTTACTGTATATAATAGCGCTATATCATATAAATCTGCTGTAGCCAAATCCAATGAGGGCAAAGAAGAATACATGAACTTTTTAAGAAGAGAGTTGATGCCGTTATTATCAAATAGTATGGCTTCAAGTCTAAATTCATTAAAAGGTGTGCTTGGACATTTTGTGGACAAGTTCGGACGTAATCTTGATGCGTATGCTAATTCGGCAGAATTATTGAATGACAATCTTGAAAAACAGCATCTTGTCTTAGCCGAAATAAATAAACTGAGCCTTACGCAAACGGCTAATAAAATAGCTGCAACATTTATGCAGTTAAAAGATTCTGCCGATTCTTTAAATGTTTTCAAATCTTATCAAGAACAACTTAATTCTACCATAGCAAATGTATCAGGTATTGTTAATCAAACTCAAACAATCATTGATAAGTTCAAGGACTTTTCTACAGGATTGTCTGTGGTGGTCAGTAATCAAAACAAGACAACAGAACTTCAACGCGAATTTCAAGAAGCCATAACGACTCATTTTCCAACAGGAGCAGAAGCAAGGGATATTTGGAGAAAGGAATTTGACTTGTTTATATCTGAAGGGAAGCAAGTATCTGAAAGCTTATCTACCCAACTTACGGCTTCAACAGAACATATACAAAATTTTGTGGCTAATAATAAAGAGTTCTTTGATACATTTGATAAATTGAAAGAAGTGCTTGATACAATGGTACAATATACGCAAGTTCAAGCGGAATGTTATAAGGATATGAAAGGCGAAATCTTAAACCTTAGAACAGATTATCATAACGCTCAACTTGATAGCATAGAATTGAACAAATCTATTCTTAAGGCAATAGAAACAATGACAAAATCTATTAAGGACTTAAAAGAAGAAAAGTAATTATGCCAAGAAACAGAAGTAACACTTTCTGGTTAAGTTATTCTGACCTCATGACAAGCTTATTTTTTATTATGCTTGTTTTATTTATAGTGTGCGTTGTTAAAATGAAAGGCATTAATGACCAATTAGATAAAGAGGTAAATGCTAAAGAAGAACAGCTCAGAAAAATCGAAGAACTAAATAACTCTATTAAAGAGATAGATAATAAGTATTTCGCATACGATGAGCAATTTAAGAGGCATACATTAAAAGACATTGAAGTATCTTTTAATACCTATAGTTCTAATATTTATGATATAGAGCAAGAGCAACTTGATAAATTACTAAAAGCAGGTCTGGCAATCGCCCATTTTATGAATAGTGCCAAAAGCAAAATTCCAGAAGCTCAATATATGCTTATCATAGAAGGACAATCATCAAAAGATTATTATACAAGAAATTATGAGCTTAGCTATGAAAGAGCATTAGCTTTAATTAAATTCTGGTCAAGTAATGGTATTGAGTTCGATTCACTTGGCAATTGTGAGGTTCTAATTTCAGGAAGTGGACAATCAAGTAAATTTAGAGTTCAACCTGATATTAGAGGGAATAAAGATAACCAACGATTCGTTATGCACATAATCCCTAAACCCGGCATCATAGAATAAATCAAAAAAGGTAGTCAAATGATAGTATACTAAACTCCATTTGATTACCTTTATATAACTGCAATAAAGCTAATCTTAAATAATGCAAAAACACCCAATTTTACATTCTTGGGTGTAAAATTGGGTGTTTATTTCACAATTTGCTGATTTTCAGCATTTATTGCGGAGAGACAGGGATTCGAACCCCGGGTACCTCGC
>URZO01000075.1 GCA_900552465.1 uncultured Parabacteroides sp.
AGGACCCTCTGATTAACAGTCAGATGCTCTAACCAACTGAGCTAAGGAAGAATTTATCCTTCATTTTCGGGCTTCTTATACCCCTTTCTGAAAATGCTCTGCAAAAGTAGAGGTTCTTTTTGAAATATGCAATATCTTTGCGAAAAAAAATAGAAAAAATGAATACGATTGGATTAGGAAATGCTTTGGTCGACGTGCTGTTGAGACTGAAGAACGACGATGTACTGGCAGAAGTCGGTATGCAAAAAGGGGCAATGGATATGATTAATCAGGAACAGATGGTCAAAATCCGTAAATCACAGGAAGGGTTGGAACGCAGTCAGGCGCCGGGCGGTTCGGTTTGCAACACGATGCGGGCGATGGCTATTCTCGGGGCGAAATCCGGATTTATCGGAAAGATCGGTTCCGATTCTGTCGGTGAATATTATGAAGAGGCCTTGAAGAAGGCGGGAGTTTCCCCTTATTTTGCCAAGACGAACGGTATTTCTGGCAGCTGCACGGTCCTGATCTCACCCGACGGCGAGCGTACGATGGGTACATTCCTCGGCCCGGCTCCGACGATCACACCCGACGAGATTACGGAAGAGATGCTGTCGGCCTACCAATGTATTTATATAGAAGGCTACCTGTTGGTGAACGAAGAACTAGTTCGTGCGACTATGCAGAAGGCGAAGAAGTTAGGACTGAAAGTGGCGCTCGATTTATCCAACTTTAATATTGTGAATGCTTTTCGCGGATTGTTGGAAGATATTATTCCTAAATATGTCGATATCCTCTTCTCCAATGAGAGCGAAGCCGAAGCCTTTACCGGACTGAAAGCGCAGGAAGCGGTAAAAGTCCTTTCCGAACAGGTGGAGATTTCTTTAGTGACTTTAGGCAAAGAGGGGGCACTGGTCGGTAGCAAAGGACAGATCATCGCTGTCCCGGCGGAAGGCGGAAAGCCGGTCGATACGACCGGAGCAGGTGACCATTTTGCCGCCGGATTCCTTTACGGGCAATCTGTCGGTGCAACATTGGAACAATCTGCCCGTATCGGTTCGCTCCTGGCGGGCTATATAATTGATGTAATCGGTGCGCAGATTCCGGATGATAAATGGGGACAAATAAAGTTAAAAGTAAATAGTATATTGGCCTGACAAGCGTTTATTATATACATTTACGTCGTTAATTAACTAAATATTCTATGTGTAAACAACGAGAGAAAATAATAGCTCTTATCGCTTTTTTGTTTCTGTTTGGAGGAATGATCCCCGGACAGGCGCAGCAAGATAACCGTTTCGAGGTGAGTAAAAACCTGGATATCTTTAACGCTCTGGTGAAAGAGGTGGAAATGTTTTACGTGGATTCGGTCGACGTGGAGAAGACAGTGCGTCGCGGTATCGATGCCATGCTGGGAGGCTTGGACCCTTATACGGAATACTATCCCGAACAGGAGATGGATAAGCTAAAATTCATGACGACCGGCGAATACGGCGGTATCGGTTCCTATATTCGTGAACGGAAGGAAGGCGGTGTCTATATTATCGAACCGTTTGAAGGAATGCCGGCAGCCTTGGCCGGACTGAAAGCGGGTGACCGCATTCTGGCTGTCGATACGGTAGACGTGACGAACAAATCGTCGGACGAAGTGAGCGCCCTGCTGAAAGGTGTTCCCAATACAAAGATGGTATTGAAGATACAAAGTCCTTATGATAAGAAACCCCGCCAGGTAGAACTGGTACGCAAGCAGATTCTGGAAAACCAGGTCACCTATTATGGCGTCCGGGGAGATGGCGTAGGCTATATCTACCTGAAAGGCTTTACCGACAAGAGCGCGCAGGAAGTGAAGAACGCCTTGGAGGATTTGAAAAAGAATCATCATATCAAGTCGCTCGTACTGGACTTGCGTAACAATGGCGGCGGTCTGTTGGAAAGCGCCACGCAGATTGTCGGCATGTTCGTCCCGAAAGGAAAAGAAGTCGTTTCGACAAAAGGCAAGATCAGCCAGTGGGACCGTACTTATCGTACGCCCAACGAACCGCTCGACACGGTTATGCCGATGGCTGTCCTGATTAACGGAGGTTCTGCCTCTGCCGCCGAGATCGTTTCGGGCTCTTTGCAGGATATGGACCGTGCCGTACTGATCGGACAGCGTTCTTTCGGAAAGGGACTTGTACAGTCGCCCCGCGAACTTCCCTACAACGGAAGCGTGAAGGTGACGATGAGTAAATACTACATCCCCAGCGGACGTTGTATCCAGCAGTTGGACTATACGCACCGGAATGCCGACGGAAGCGTCGGCGCTATCCCCGATAGCCTGACTTCGGTATTCTATACTTCCAAAGGACGCCCTGTGCGTGACGGAGGCGGTATCACTCCCGATTTCAAGATCGAGGAACCGGAAACGCCGACGATGATGTATTATCTGGTCACCGACTTCGTGTTGACGGACTTTGTCGCCCACTGGTCGCAAAAGCATAAGACTATCGCCCCGGCCGAGGACTTTGAAGTGACCGACGAAGATTTCGAGGCTTTCAAACAATATGCCAAAGAAAAGAACTTCACTTATGACCGGCAGAGTGAAAAACTGCTGAAGAATCTGAAGGAAGTGGCGAAGTTCGAAGGATATATGGACAGTGATTCAACGATCTTCGATACGTTGGATGCGAAACTGACTCCGGATTTGGAACGCGATTTCGACCGCAATAAGGAGCAGATCAAGAAGCTCTTGGCTTCCGAGATCATGAAGCATTATTATTTCCAGAAAGGCGAGCTGATCCAAAGCCTGAAAAAGGATGAGGTGTTGGATAAGGCACTGGAAGTATTAGGCGATCCGGAGCTGTACAAGCAAACGCTTTCCGCCCCGGAGAAGACCGAAGAACAGCCGGTCGTTCCCAAACCTAAGGCCGGTAATGGAGGTGGTGATCTGGCTTACCGGTATAATCCGGAAGTGTTCCTGGTGTAAGGTTTCAGGATGAAACACTTCATTCTATTTGTAGTATTACTATTCTCCTCTTTCTGCCAGGGGCAGGATCTGGATGCTTATATGGCGGGGCGTAAACTGGTCGACGTCACTTCGATGGATATGACTTTGCGTGTTCAACTGGTCTATGCCTCGCCTGATAATTTTCTTGGAAAAGCTGTCTATTCGGGTATAACGCGTGCCTGGCTGCATCCCGATGCGGCGCATAAGCTGCTTGTGGCCCATCGGCTGCTGAAAAGGGAGCATCCCGGATGGCGTTTCCTGATTTATGATGCCGCCCGTCCCATGTCGGTACAGCAAAAGATGTGGGCGATGGTCCGGGGAACCGACAAAACGAATTATGTAAGCAATCCTGCCAACGGAGGCGGTTTGCATAACTACGGGCTGGCCGTCGACCTGACTATTATAGATGAAAAAGGAGAACCCATTCCGATGGGCACTCCTTTTGATTTCTTTGGGGAAGAGGCGCATACTACCAATGAAGAAGCCTTGCTGGACAATGGGCAGCTGACACGTCCGGAATTTGAGAACCGCCGTTTGTTGCGTCGGCTGATGAAGCAGGCCGGTTTCCGCTCCATCCCTTATGAATGGTGGCATTTTAACGCCTGCACCCGTGCCGAAGCCCGGCAAAACTATCCGGTGATAGACTGATTTCTTCCCTTAAATGATATTCTTTCCAAACGGGGCAAGGGCCAGAGCCGCCATCTTGAAATGTTGTCTGCCGAAAGGAATCCCGATAATCGTGATGCACAGCAATAAACCGAAGAACAAGTGCGTCAGGCAAATCCAGAAGCCCCCGACAACGATCCAGATTACATTCATAATCAAGCAAAGGCAACCGCCGGAATTACCGTTGTCCGTCACCTTGCTGCCGAAAGGCCACAAGGCGAGCATCCCTAACTTCAGAGTTTGCAACCCAAAAGGAATCCCGATAATCGTCACCATCAGCACCAAGCTGGAGATGAGATACTCTACGGCTGTGATCAGTCCGCCGCAGATAAGCCAGATGATATTTCCTAAAAACTTCATATTCTGAATATTATTGATTGTTTATGACTCTCATGCTGTCCAGTTCCGCTAATACCGCCTGCTTTACGACGGCAAAGCTGTCGCGCAATTCCGGCTTGACCGGCAGCGAAGGCGGAGCTTCCATCTGAAGCGGGTTAATCGGCTGTCCGTTCTTATAGACGCGGAAGTCGAGGTGAGGCCCGGTCGAAAGGCCGGTCGATCCGACGTATCCGATCACCTGTCCCTGCTGCACATGGCTGCCCACGTCGATCCCTTTGGCATACTTGCTCAGATGCATGTAGGAAGTGGTGTAGACCGAGTTGTGCTTTACTTTCAATGTATGTCCGCCGCCGCCCATATATCCTTTGGCGATAATGGTTCCGGCTCCGATACTCTTGACCTCTGTCCCGACAGGTGCGGCATAGTCTACGCCGTGATGGGCGCGATAGCGTTTCAGGATCGGATGGAATCGGGCGTTTGTAAAACGCGATGTGATACGGAAGAAGTCGAGCGGCGCTTTCAGGAATTCTTTCCGGAGGCTGTTCCCTTCCAGGTCGAAATATTCGAAAACGCTGTCCTGCGTAAACGGTATGGCGGTGAAGTCTTTTCCCTGATGGGTGAAGACGGCCCCTCCGATGGAGGTGATATTCAAGGCGGTCGTGTCGTCTATGTAAGCCACGTCATATAAGACCCGGAACGAGTCTCCTTCTTTCACGTCGAAGAAGTCGATCTGCCAGGCGTATACATCGTATATCTTGATAGCTAACAACGGATTAACCCCGCTCGATTTGATGACATTCCAGAGCGAGGAGTTAAGCGTCCCTTCCGTGTAATGGCGTTTGATGGTGATCGGCTTGTTGAACGCGTATGCCAGAATCGAATCGCCGGTCAGGTCGATCACGGCATAGTCTACAAGCGATTTGGCAAAAGCGATATACCGGATGTCGGCCAGGCTGTCCTGCGTCGTGAACGTATAATAATGCATGCCTGCACGGAGCTTTGTCGGGTCCAGTACATTTACGGATGCTTTTGAGATGCTGTCCGCTTTCATGGCCGAGAAACCAAGGCCGGAAAAGATGGAGGCCGGGTTGTCGCCGTTTTTGATCTTGTATTCCGATACGTTCAGCGAGTCGATGCAAACGCCGTATTGGTAAACGTGTTGCAGGCTGTCCAGCCATTCGCTGTCTACCTCTTCTTCGGGCTGTTGTTTCGTATGTGTACAGGAAAAGCTGGAAAGCAATCCCGCGAGCAGTATATACAAGGCATATCTCTTATTCATCATCCGCTTTCTTTTCGTTGCAACAAATATACGAATTTAATCTATATATAAATGTAATACGGCTTTCAGAGGACTGCCCTTCTGTCCTTGTCGGATGTTGTACTCGTTAATATGAGTTAAATAACGGCTCTTCGGGGAACATTTTGCAGCAAATAGGCGTCTTACATTTACGAGAGATAATTATAAAAGAAAAAGTAAAAATGAAAAAAGCTATTTTGACACTATTGATGGTTCCCGCATTTGTCGGGATGTTGTTTTCTTGTTCTGAAGCCAAAACAGATGCAAAGAAGTTGGAAGGTAAATGGAACATTGTAGAAGCGAAAGGGGAAAAGATACAGAAAGAAACGTTGCCCTATATGGAATTCGACATGAAAGATAAAAAGGTTCATGGAAATGCCGGATGCAACATCTTCAATTCGACAGTTGTATTGGACGATAAGGATATTTCCTCGATTACGATTAATCCGGCCGCTGCTACCATGATGGCCTGCCCGGATATGGAGACGGAAGGCGTGATCCTGCAATCATTCGACGACGTAAAGGGAGTTAAGGCCGGACAGTCTGAAAACGAAATGTTGCTGGTCGATGGAAGCGGAAACGTTGTGCTCGTCTTGTCTAAAAACTAATTTAATGGAGATGAAGAAGTATCTATATCTTTGCCTGGCAGTCTTAAGCATCGGTATCTTTGCTTCCTGTAAATCGAAAAAGGCGGTGGAAGCCACTTTCTCCGATCTGGATGGAAGCTGGAATATCATCGAGCTGAACGGAAAGACGTTGAACCCGGCCGAGACGAAGCAGGTTATCGAATTCGACACCGCCCGTCATACCCTTTCGGGAAAAGCCGGCTGCAACCGGATGATGGGGCAGATCGAATATAGTGATATGCGCAAGAATATCATCAAGTTCCCGCAGGTTGCAACGACCCGTATGGCTTGTCCGGATATGAGCGGCGAGCAGGAGTTGCTGAAAGCATTGGACAAGGTTGTCCGTTTTGAAGCGGAAGGCGATGCAAAACCTGTCGATAAAATCGCTTTCTACGGCACAGACAATACGAAACTGATGGTGATAGAAAAGAAATGATCCTATAAATAAAGTACTTGAAAGGCGGTTCCGGGTAGCGGGCCGCTTTTTTTATTTCTGCTGGCAAGGCAGTATCAGTGTGAAGCAACTGCCTTTTCCTTCTTTTGAAAAGAGGGTGATCCGTCCGTTCAGGCGTTCAGCGATGGTTTGGCAAATAGATAATCCAAGGCCGGTCCCCTGTATAAATTCGTCGGCTTTATAGAAGCGTTCAAACACTTTCTTTTGTGCTTCTTCCGACATCCCTTTTCCGGTATCTTCTACGAAGATATGCACTTCATTGGCGCTTTTTTCATACCGGTATCCCATCTTGATATATCCTTTCGTCGTGAACTTGACGGCATTGTTGATGAGATTCGTGATGACTTGTGTGAACCGGAAGCGATCCACATGGATGGTAATGTCCATATCCGGAATCTTTTTCAGGAAAGAAATGCCGGCCGGCATAAGCAGATGGTGTGTCTGGTAGATCTCTTCCATCAACTTGTTCAGTGAACAGTACTCGAAAGTGAACGACATACGCCCCGACTCGATACGCGACAGTTCCAATATGTCGTTGATCAGTTTCAGCAACAGATTACTGTTCTTATTGATCGTATCCCGGAACAATTCACGTTCTTCCTGCGTCAGGTCCGTTTCGTCCTGCAGGAGGTTGGTAAAACCGACGATCGCGTTTAAAGGAGTCCGTATCTCGTGACTCATATTGGCCAGGAATGCCGATTTCATTTTATTGGCTTCTTCCGCCCGCTCTTTCGCTTCGACCAACCGGAGCTGGGCCAGCTTTTTTCGCTTGCTTTCGCGAAGATACATATAAACAAGGCGCATGATGGTATAAGTGACAGCTATCAGGAACAAGATGCCGGCGATGATCAGATAAGTCTTGTAACGTATCTCGAACGGGAGGTTATAAATTACGCTGTCTTCGGGCAGGTCTTTTATCTGTATGTTAAAACGCCTCATCTCTTTCCAGTCGAAAGCGTACACCTTCGGGCTTATTGTAATGGGTATCTGATCGGGCGGTGTACCCTTGAGGATACGGGCGGCAGTTTGAGCTACACAATCGACTTGCAGTTGCAGGGTGGTGAAATAGCCTCCGGTGATTCCCCTGTTATCGTTGAATCCGTTATTGATGACCGTGAAGTTCGGTACATTGGCCAGGCGCCCGATGGTCAATACGTTAAAATCCAGAATAATCTGCAAGCAGGCCGTATATGGATTTTCTTCAAATACCCAGAGAAGTTGCCGGGCGGTCAGACTGTCTGCCACTGTCATGTACAGGGAAGTTCCTCCGGGCCTTCCTGCTTGGAGCACTTTGGGCTGACGTCTGGAACGTGCCGGATACAATCCTTCGTTGATCGCTATATCCTGTCCCTTGAGATCTTCCTGCAATACTTCAAATGCTTTATTGCCGATAAATACGTTGGTTCTGAAAATCAGGATTTTGGAGCTTCCGTATAGCTTTTCGACCAACTTCAATGTTTTCAGATACTCCGGTTTATCCCAGTAACCGGTGAAGTTCGGATGATGTTTCAGTAATTCCCAGTTAGGAAAGTTCACCCCTGAAAAAACGACTGGGACGGATTTGCCCAACGGATGATTGCAGGCCATCAGGGTATAAGTAGCCTGGTCGTCATTCACAATAATAATATCGGGGTGGAAGCTCAGCGTGTCGAGAAAGGAGTACATGCGTGCTTCTTCATCATGGGCGTTATAGCGTTCGCAATCCAGGTAAAAAGTCCGTATATTGGATGTTATACGCTCTTTATCCAGTCTTTCCTGAAATAGTTCGCTGAATTTGCAGTAGGTCGTCAGGCTTTTGTCGTAAGACTGGATGATCAGGATGTCGAAGCTGCTTTTGGGGGTGGAAAGAGCTACCCCCTTTACTCCTGGCGGAATGCAAAGGAATATCAGTAATATCCTTATATACACATGACTTCTTGAAAAAGAGAACTTACTTGCGATCACCCTGCAATCGGTTTAAAATTGTTCAAAGTTAGCGATAATCGGGATATAACAAATATTTCTTTCTCATTTTTTTATATTCGTCTAAAGCCGGTTGCCAACTGTTGCGTATCTCGTCTTCGCTCAAGCCCCGGATAATCTGGAAGCGCAGGTCCTTTGTCCCGGCCAACAGATCGAACCACTGTGGACGGGAAAAGAAAAAGGCCTGGTCTTTTCCCGCTTTATTATAGAAATCGAGGAAAAATTTCAAGGTCAGTCCACCGGTAAAAGGATATTCCCGCAGGTCGATGCCGTAACATTCTTTATCCATGTGCAGAGGCTTCGTGTCGAAACCCGGCAGGGACGTCGGCGTAAAAGTGAAATCTCCGTATTTCGGATCAGGCGCACCCAACATCTGGAACGGGTAATAGGTGCCGCGACCGACACTGATATTTGTCCCTTCGAAGAAGCAAAGCGAAGGATAGAGGCGGATCGCCTGATCGTTCGGCAGGTTAGGAGAGGGTTTGACCGGCAGCCAGTAAGGATCGCCATGACTCCAGTTCTCCATTTTAACGATATGCAATTTGCAGGTGTCGGGCGTACTGTCCAACCAGCCTTCCTTGTTGATCATCCAGGCCAGTTCGCCTATGGTGAGGCCGTGAAGGACAGGAAGCGGGTCTACGCCGACAAACGATTTGTACTTCTCTTCGCGGACAGGTCCGTCTACGAAATCGTTGGGATTGGGACGATCCAGCACGATAAACTCGACTCCGCTTTCGGCGCAGGCTTCCATTACATAATGCATCGTACTGATATAGGTATAGAAGCGGGCGCCGACATCCTGGATGTCAAACACGATGACGTCCAGATCGGCCAACTGAGCGGCTGTCGGCTTTTTGTTTTTTCCGTATAAAGAGATGATAGGGACACCTGTTTTCACGTCGCGGCTGTCTTTTATCTCAGCACCCGCATCGGCCGTTCCGCGGAAACCATGTTCGGGAGCAAACACTTTCTCTACGCTGATCCCTTCTTCCAGCAAGGCGTCCAACAGGTGTTTCTGTTGTTTTTCGAGAATGGACGTCTGGTTCACGACTAATCCGACCTGCTTGTCTTTCAACAGACGGGTGACGACATCCATACGCTCGGCTCCTAACTTCAGCGGCGCTTTTTGCGGGGTGACAGCCTGGATGCCGGGCATTAAGAACAGGCTCAACAGCCAGAAAGCACACCGGATAACAGTTCTCATAGACTCATTCCTTATGATTGTTTCTGCAAAAGTAACGATTCTTTTCATTCCAGCCTTGATTCTGATTTCAATTTATACGGCATGTAATTGAAATTTCCCCGGCATCTAATTCGATGTTGATAACCGTCGGCCGTATGGCCGATAATTATCGACCGTATGGCTGACGGTTATCGGCCATACGGCTGATAGTTGTCAGCCAACAAACGGATCGGCATTAATATACGAAAAAATGCCGTTCTTTATTCTTTTTCGTATCTTTGTTCGTTGAAATATATGTAAGATGATTGTAGAAGAGAAATACATGGCCCGTTGCATCGAACTGGCGCGGGGAGGAGCGGGGAATACGGCTCCCAACCCGATGGTCGGTGCCGTGATTGTTCATGACGGGAAGATCATCGGGGAAGGCTTTCATCGCAAGTGCGGGGAAGCGCATGCCGAGGTCAATGCGGTGGCTTCCGTGAAAGACGAAGCGCTGCTTCGGGAGTCTACTATTTATGTGAGTCTTGAACCGTGTTCCCATTATGGGAAAACGCCTCCCTGTGCGGAGTTGATTATCAAGAAAGGCATTCCGCGTGTCGTAGTCGGTTGCCTGGACCCGTTCCCGGCTGTGTCGGGGCGTGGTGTGCGGATGTTGCGTGAAGCGGGTGTCGAAGTCGTGACTGGCGTGTTGGAAGAGGATGCGCGCGCGTTGAATCCGGCTTTTATGACATTCCAACTTCTTGGTCGGCCGTATGTTTATCTGAAATGGGCCCAGAGTGCGGATGGTTTTATGGATGCTGTGCGGGAAGATGCAAGCGTGCGTCCGGTCGTCCTCTCTTCGGGCGAAACGCTTCGCCGGGTGCACCGGCTTCGTGCGGAGGTGGCCGCTATCATGGTTGGGACACGTACGGCTTTGCTGGATAATCCGTCGTTGACGGTGCGGCATTGGGCGGGCGATTCTCCGGTCCGGGTCGTGCTGGACCGGACGTTGAAGTTACCGGCTGCTTCCTCTCTATTGGATGGTACGGCGCATACGCTGGTTTTTACGGCTGGAGGAGCCGGAAATCGTCCGAATGTCGAATATGTGAAAATCGACTTCGGACAAGATGTATTACCGCAAGTCTTACGTCACTTGTATGACCGGAAGCTGAACTCGCTGATGGTCGAAGGAGGCGCCGCATTGCTGAATTGCTTTTTGGATGCCGGTTTGTGGGACGAAGCCTGGGTCGAAACGGCTCCGGTTGTTTTAGGGGCAGGGATGAAAGCGCCTGCCGTACCGGGTGTTTTAAGCAGCTCGGAACTTCGGGACGGGCATCTTTTGGAAACCTGGCGCCGGCAAGTTTGAAAAGGGCCTTATAATTCCGTAACGACACTAAAATATTATAAATATTCCCCTATATGAGGTATAAAGCAAAAAATGTTTCTACTTTTGTGCCTTTATATACAACAAACTAATTTTTTGATGAAAAATAGAATAGTACTGTTTATAGCTGGATGTTGTGCTTTGTTATTGTCTTCTTGCCTTGGTTCGGATGATAATGACTACGAGTTGAGTAAAGATTGTCGAATTCTATCTTTTTCTTTGTCGAACGATTCTATTCCGGGGTTGTCTGATGTCGTATTTACGATTGACCAGATAAGCGGACGCATTTTCAATATAGATTCCATGCCCTATGGGACGAAGTTGGATGAAAAGGTGATCTGTACAGTCCGACTGGCTTCAACCGTGTACACATGTCAGGTTATGCAGGAAGCGGTAGGGGATACGATTTACTGGAATTTGACAGATTCGCTGGATTTCTCGAAGCCGGTAAAATTCCTGAATACATTGTGGGATGGCGAGACGACCAAGGCTTATCTCGCACAAGTCAATATCCACCAGGTAGTTCCTGATTCTATGGTTTGGGGTATATATAAGGAAGGCATACCGACGGAAGCCGTCAAAGAAGAAAAAGTGGTTGTATTCGGTGAGAAAGATGCCGAATCATATTATATGTATACACAGCCTGTAAACGCAAGCGAAGGCTACCGGTTGTATCGTTCGGCAGTGTCGGACGGACGCAACTGGACGGAACTGACGGTTACCGGGCTTCCTGCCGGAGAAGTACGCCTGTCACAGATTACGGCTTATGGAGATGCGCTTTATGCGGTGACAACCCGGGGCGCTCTTTATCGTTCAGCCGACGGACAGCAATGGACACCTGCCGAGTTGGCAAAATCATATCCTGTTAAAGCCTTGTTGGGAAGTATTACGCCTCCTGAAGACGATTATACAAGTTCAGGAAAGCAGCCCTCGGCTCTTGTCGCAGTTGTCGAGAAGGACGGCGCTCTTATCTATGCTTCAATGAATGAAGAGAAGAAAGAATGGGAAGAAGGCACACTGCTGAACGAAGGTTTCCCTTTGACAGGCTTCGGTAGTCTTTCCTATAATTCCATGTTCCGTGCCCGCTTGATGGTGGTTGCCGGAAGAGATAAAGATAACAAACTGACAAACGCAGCCTGGTCTACGGAAAACGGTCGGATTTGGGCGTTGCTGACGGATGAAGAGGCTACTCCTTTTGACAAACAGGAAGGTGTTGCCGTAGCGGAATATGATGACAAGTTCTTTATGCTGAGCGGAATCAATGAAGCGGGAAAGGCTTCGTCCGACATTTACCTGTCACGTGACGGTGGCGTGACCTGGAACGTTTCGGATTCGCTGGTCGTAATGCCGCAGGAATTTAAAGCAAGAGGATTCTCTTCCATCTATGTGGATGAGAATGAATATATGTTTCTTTTCGGAGGAAAAGAAACCAACAATTCGAATGTATTGAACCAAATCTGGCGCGGACGTATCAACCGCCTGGGTTTTAAACACTGAGAAAGTTCGTGAAGGGACGTATAATTTTATGAGCTATTTAGCGTTAGAAAAGAAGGTATAGATTATAACAGTAACGTATTATGACTTCAACTTTCTTTCAGCGCATACTCATATTAGTCCTTTTGACCGGTTGTCTGACCGGGCTTCACGCACAAGAATATAAATACGAGATCGGCGGGATGGCCGGCGGAGCCTATTATATGGGCGATGTCAACAAGAATGCATTTTTTAAGGGGCTGAACCCTGCATTCGGAGCCGTTTTTCGTTATAATGCCAATTTCAGGTGGGCGTTTAAGGCCGACATGATGTGGGGGCAGGTCTCGGGTACGACGGACGGACAGAAAAATGTTTTTCCGGATAATGCACAGGCTTCATTCAGCCGTAGCCTGATCGAATTGGGCGGACAGATGGAATTTAACTTCTTTCCGTACAGCGACAAGTTTGCATACGCGAATGCAAAACGTTTCACTCCCTATATTTTTATGGGATTGGGCGTGACGGTGGCGCCGGGTAGCGGGAATACTTTTGCCGGTCCGAACATTCCGTTGGGTGTCGGTGTAAAGTATAAGATTAAAGAAAGGCTCAACTTAGGATGCGAGTTCTCGTTCCGTAAACTGTTTGGCGACGGTCTGGACGTGACGGACGACAGCAATGCGTTTCTGGATGATCCCTACCATATGAAAGGTAGTTTTTTAAAGAATAAAGATTGGTATTCTTTTTTATTGTTTACTGTTACCTGGGACTTCGGTCCTCGTTGTAAAACCTGTAACAATGCGAAGAATATAGATAACATACAGTAGTTACAGATGAAAACACTATGTCGTTGATTGAACAAATAGACAAAGAACGCTTGCCGCAGCATGTGGCGATTATTATGGACGGCAACGGACGCTGGGCCAAAGCGAAGGGGAAAGACCGTAGCTTCGGGCATCAGGAGGGCGTTGTCTCTGTTCGTAAAGTCGTGGAAGCAGCTACAGCCGTGGGTTTGAAATATCTGACGATGTACACGTTTTCGACGGAAAACTGGAATCGTCCCGAAGCGGAGGTACAGGCCTTGATGAGCCTGTTGGTTTCGGCTATACACCGGGAGACCCCCGACCTGATGAAGAATAATGTCCGCCTGATGGCGATCGGTAATCTGGACCGTCTGCCGGCAGATGCACATGCCACCTTGCTGGATTGCATCGCACAGACTTCGGCCAATACGGGCACTACGCTTATATTGGCTTTGAGCTATTCGGCCCGTTGGGAGATTACCGAGGCTGTTAAACGTCTGGCAACCGAAGCTGTAGAGAAGAAAATAACCCCCAACGATATAACCGAGGCCATCGTCTCGGAATACCTGACTACCAAAGGTATACCCGATCCGGACCTGTTGGTTCGTACCGGAGGAGAACAACGCGTCAGCAACTTCCTGCTTTGGCAGTTGTCCTACGCCGAATTCTTTTTTACCGATGTGTATTGGCCGGATTTTAGAGAAGAAGAGTTGTATGGAGCTATATTGTATTACCAGCAGCGCGAACGGCGTTTCGGTAAGACAAGTGAGCAATTAATCTTATAAACAATAGCTGTTATATGTACAAAAGAATAGTGCTGTTTTTCGTTTTTCTGGGATTTGCCTGCGGGGCATTCGCTCAGGAAACTGACACTACCAAGGTTGAAGAACCGGCTGATGTGCCGGTCATTTCTTATTCGACATCACCTAAGAAGTATATAATCGATAGTATTCGGGTGACGGGGATTAAGGGGTATGATGATTTCGTGTTAATCGGTTTTTCCGGTTTATCGAAAGGGGATGAGATCACCGTTCCCGGAAGTGAAATTACAACAGCAGTAAAGCGCTTCTGGAAACATGGTTTGTTTTCCGATGTGAAAATCCTGGCAACTAAGATTACGGATGATAATAAAATCTGGTTGGAATATCAGTTGAAACAACGTCCGCGTATATCGGAGGTTCGTTATCATGGTATCAAGAAGGGGGAACGGGAAGACCTGGAAGCCCGTCTGGGACTGCGCAAAGGATATCAGGTGACACCAAACCTGATCGACCGTGCAACTACGTTGATCAAGAAGTTCTTCGATGGCAAAGGCTTTAAGAACGTGGAAGTCGAGATCTTGCAGAAAGACGACCTCTCCCACGAGGGTGAAGTAATCGTTGACATTAACATCGATAAGAACGAAAAGACCAAGATTCATAAAATTCATTTCGAAGGAAACAGTGCGTTGTCCGACCGTGAATTGAAAAAGGCGATGAAGAAGACAAATGAAAAGTTCAGTCTCTATAATGACTGGAAGAGTAGTATCTTGGAAGCCTTCAGCACAAAGAAATTTACGACGGAAGAATACGAAAACGATAAAAAACACATTATCGAGAAATATAACGAAAAGGGATATCGTGATGCCGTTCTCGTGGAAGACAGCGTGGTGAACTACAACGAGAAACGTGTGGATATATTCCTGAAAGTGGAAGAAGGAGACAAGTATTATCTGAAAGATGTTTCGTTTGTCGGTAACACCAAGTATCCGACGGAACAATTGACTTATATATTGGGTATGAAACCGGGGGATGTCTATAATCAGAAAAAGCTGAATGAACGACTGACCACAGACGATGATGCTGTTTCCAACCTGTATTATAACAACGGTTATATCTTCTTTGGCGCCGATCCGGTGGAAGTCGATGTCGATAACGACTCTATCTCTTTGGAAATCCGTATCCAGGAAGGACCGCAGGCAACTATCAACCGCGTTATCATCAATGGTAACGACCGTCTGTATGAAGATATCGTTCGTCGTGAACTTCGTACGAAACCGGGTATGTTGTTCAGTCGTGAAGACCTGATGCGTTCAACCCGTGAAATTGCGCAGATGGGACACTTCGACCCGGAAAATCTGGTTCCGCAGCCGCTGCCTGATCCGGACAACGGAACGGTAGATATTCAATACAACCTGGTGTCTAAGGCAAACGACCAGATCGAGTTCTCCGCCGGTTGGGGACAAACAGGTGTGATCGGTAAACTGAGTTTGAAGTTTACGAACTTCTCCATGAAGAACCTGTTGAACCCGAGTACTTATAAGGGGATCATCCCGCAGGGTGAAGGCCAGACGCTGACACTGAGCGGCCAGACCAACGGACGTTATTATCAGGCCTATAGTATTTCATTTATGGATCCCTGGTTCGGTGGTAAACGCCCGAACACGTTGTCCGTAAGTGCTTACTTCTCCAAACAGACCGATATCAGTAGTAACTATCTGAACAATAACAGCTACGGTGGTTATGGCTACGGTGGTTATCCTTATTACGGAGGATATGGCGGTTATGGCGGATACGGTGGTTATGGCTACGGCAATTATGGCTATGGTTATAACTACGGTAACTACGAGTTGGCATACGACCCGGATAAATCGATTATGATGTTCGGACTTTCTGCCGGCTACGGTAAACGTCTGAACTGGCCGGACGACTACTTCCAGTTTATGGCTACCTTGAACTATCAGCTGTATATGATGAAAGACTGGGATTACTTCCTGGTAAATAACGGAAACTGCCATAACATCAACCTGGAATTGAACTTGCAGCGTAACTCAATAGACAATCCGTTGTATACGCGTCGCGGTTCTCAGTTCATGTTCTCAGTAGCGGCTACTCCTCCCTGGTCTTTGTGGGACGGTAAGGATTATAAGAATATGAGCGATCAGGACGAAGACAAGTTCCGCATGATCGAGTACCACAAGTGGAAGTTCAAAGCGAAGATATTCTCTCCGTTGGCTCCGTTGACAGTGAAACGTACGCCGGTATTGATGACACGTGTCGAATATGGTTTCTTAGGTTCTTATAACAAGTATAAGAAATCTCCGTTCGAAACCTTCTATATGGGTGGTGACGGTATGAGCGGTTACTCCAGTACGTATGCAACCGAAACGATCGGTTTGAGAGGTTATGAAAACGGTAGTATTGCCGGTAACGGCGGATACAACTCTTACGGTTATGCTTACTCACGCTTGTCGATGGAGTTGCGCTATCCGTTCTTGCTGGAACCGTCGTCAACGATCTATGGTCTGGTCTTCGTAGAAGCCGGTAATGCATGGCAGGATTTGAAAGACTTCAATCCGTTCCAGTTGAAACGTTCTGCCGGTGTCGGTGTTCGTATTTTCCTCCCGATGATCGGTTTGATGGGTATCGACTGGGCATACGGTTTCGACCGTCCTGACGGAAGCTCTCAGAGAGGTGGCAGTAACTTCCACTTTATTATCGGACAGGAATTTTAAGGAATTGAAAGCAGAAAGCTGAAAATTGAAAATTCATAAGAAAAGGCAAGCGGGG
Source organism: uncultured Parabacteroides sp. (assembly GCA_900552465.1). GTDB lineage: Bacteria > Bacteroidota > Bacteroidia > Bacteroidales > Tannerellaceae > Parabacteroides. The sequence continues at coordinate 16,677 of URZO01000075.1, forward strand.
CTGAATCCGGTTGCCTTTTCTTGTATATGGATGTTACTTCTTTTGTTTTTCAAGTCTGTTAAATTGTTAATTGTCTCTTATTAATTTTCAATTTTCGATACTCAATACTCAATTCTCTTATCTTTGCAGTTGGAAGGTAAAACTAAAATGACATGTGTATGAAAAAGATTATTGCCTTAAGTTGTTTGTTGTTCCTTTGCACGTTTGCAGGACACGCACAAAAGTTTGCTTTAATAGATATGGAATATATCCTGAAAAATATTCCGGCTTATGAAATGACGAATGAACAGTTGAGCCAGGTCTCCAAGAAATGGCAGAACGAAGTGGATGCGATTCAGCAGGAAGCACAGAACATGTACAAGACTTATCAGAGTGATCTTGTCTTTCTCTCAGCCGAGATGAAATCGAAACGAGAAGAAGAGATTGTCAAGAAAGAACAGGATGCACAAGACCTGAAACGCAAATATTTCGGTCCGGAAGGTGAGTTGTATAAGAAACGCGAAAGCCTGATGAAGCCGATACAGGATGAAATCTATAATGCCGTCAAGGAGATATCCGAAGATAAAGGCTATCAGATGGTGATGGACCGGGCTTCGTCTATGAATATTATTTTCGCTTCCCCGAAGATCGATATAAGCAATGAAGTCCTGATAAAATTAGGATATTCAAAATAAATGCTTACATTTGTGCGCTTTAAAGGCGTAAATATGAATATGATTAATAACAAGTAATATTTTATAGGAAAATGAAGAAACTGATTATTTTTTTGTTGATGATGCTCCCCTTGAGCCTTTTTGCTCAAGAATCTAAGATTGCTGTTGTAAATACACAGGAAGTTATTCAGGCAATGCCGGAATTTGCTGATATGCAGAAACAAATGACTGACATGGAAGCAAAATATAAAAATGAAATGCAGGTAATGCAGGACGAATACAATAAGAAGTATTCAGACTTTGTAGCTCAGCAGGATTCGTTGACAGAAAATATCAAAATGAGAAGAATGCAGGAATTGCAGGATATGGAACAGCGTACTCAGAACTTCATCCAGATTTCCCAGCAGGATTTCCAGAAGAAGCAGGGTGAATTGTTCGCTCCGATCCAGGAGAAGCTGAAAAAAGCAATCGACGCAGTCGGTGCTGAAAAAGGATATACATACATCCTGGACCCGCAGATCGTACTTTTCAGCGGTAACTCGGCTATCGATGCAACTCAGTTTGTAAAAGCTAAGTTAGGTATTAACTAAGAATAATAGCTACGATACATAACAAAGGATGCCTCTCTATGAAAGGCATCCTTTGTTGTCTCTATATAATTCATAATTCACAATTCATAATTCTTTCCATGTTTTCATCAGCACCAGGCCCCATAGGTATTTTCGACTCCGGCTACGGAGGGCTCACCATTTTCGACAAGATACGGGAGGCAATGCCCGGATACGATTACATCTATCTGGGAGATAATGCCCGTACGCCATACGGACCACGTTCGTTTGAGGTTGTCTACCGTTTTACGCGGCAAGCGGTCGAAAAGCTTTTCGATGAGGGCTGCCAGCTTGTGATACTGGCATGCAACACTGCATCGGCTAAGGCCTTGCGTACGATCCAGCAAAAGGACCTGCCGCAGTGGGACCCGGATCGTCGTGTCCTGGGCGTGATACGGCCTACGGTGGAGTTGCTGGACCAGATCAGCACAAGTAAGCATATCGGCATTCTGGGGACGAACGGGACGATTTCCTCCGGCTCCTATTCAATGGAAATAGAGAAGATGTTTCCGCATATCACGGTAACGGGAGAGGCCTGCCCGATGTGGGTGCCGCTGGTCGAGAATAATGAGTTCGATTCGCCGGGGGCCGACTACTTTGTCAGGAAGCACCTGGAACACATCCTGCATGCGGACCCTGAGATCGATACGCTGGTCCTGGGCTGTACCCACTATCCTTTGCTGATGGATAAGATCCGCGCTTTTCTGCCCGTTGGTATTACCCTGTTTGCACAAGGCGAATATGTGGCTGCCAGCCTAAAGGATTACCTGCGCCGACATCCCGAAATGGATGCGCGGCTGACAAAGCGGGGGCAATGCCGCTTCCTGACAACCGAATCTGCCGCCAAATTTTCCGATGCGGCCTCTGTCTTTCTCAGTCATCCGGTGGAGGTAGAGCAAATCTCGATCGATTGAGAGATGGATAATGTCTATTTGGCAAATTTGATATGCAGGACAACCATCTCCGAAACAGTCCCGACCCGGTAAGGCGGTCCGGCTATCCCGATGCCGGAAGAGACATAAAACTGAGTCGGCCCTTTTTTATGGTAGCCGTACGGGCATTCGTAGATCAGCTTCATTAGGAGCGGATAAGGCCATAACTGCCCGTTGTGCGTATGTCCGTGCAAACCTAAATCTACTCCGTTCATCGCCATCTCGGCAAACGACCAGGGCTGGTGGTCCAACACGATGATCGGCTTGGTCGTGTCGATTCCTGCCATTAGCGCGTGCAGCGGCTTTCTTTTCTTATTGATATAGTCATCGCGTCCGATCAGGTAGAAAGAAGAATCCGGACTGGCGACGGAATCGATCAGAAGTGTCGCTCCCGTTTTCTTCAGCCAGCGGTATTTAGCTATGCGGTTGGCACGGTATTCGTGATTCCCGTAAACAATGTAGACGCCTAAAGGAGCTTTCAACTGCTTCAGGTCATCCTCTATACGGGCTTTTTCGGCAAAGCGGGATTCGTAGTCCATAATGTCGCCAACCAGGACGACCATATCCGGATGCTGTTCGTTGCTCATCTCCACATATCGTTGTACCAGTTTTTTCCCGATAACCTCTCCGATGTGCAGGTCGCTCATCATGACAATCTTCATGCTGTCACGGTCGCTGCTTCCTTTTGGAAGGGTAATATATACGTTTTTGACGATCGGCCGGGTTACGACATGATAGGCATGGAACATCAAGCCGGTGACAAACGCTATAATCACGAAAAACAGGGTCAGCTTCGTCTGCTTCCAATGCTTCGTAATCCAAGCGGGAAAGCAGTGGAAAAAGCGGTTGCTGAGCCGGAGCACTTCCAACACCAGCAAGGAAAGGGTGATGTAAAGGGAGGCGATATACCAGGTGTTGCAAATATACTGGATCGCGATCATGACCTGGTCCGGCAGTATGTTGCGGAATGCAAATCCGAAGAAGAAGAGCGATAATTCAAGGACGAAGAACAAGATGTAAGGAATCCGCCAGCTCTTTTTAGGCGGAATAGCCTGATACCCTCTCCAGAAGATGTAGGGATTCAGCAATATCTGTGCGACTATCGATTGAATAAAAACTCTCATTTAGCAAACTATTTGCAGGTAATGTCGAATACAACCAGTTCGCTGTCGGTGCCGATCCGGAAAGGAGGACCCCAAAGCGACAGACCGGTGGAAACATAGATATGGCTGTTTCCCCATTGGCGGTAACCATGACTCTGTTCGAATATATGATCGGTGATCAGGCTGATCGGCCATATCTGTCCGCGGTGCGTATGTCCGCTGAACTGGAGGTCGACGCCGGCGTTTTCTGTTTCCGACAGGTTGTATGGCTGATGATCCAAAAGAATAACAGGTTTGGCCGGGTCAATGTTTTTGGTCAGTTCCTGGAGGGATAGCCGGGATTTGTTGCTGCGGTCGTCACGCCCGACAATCTGTATGCCATTGGGCAACGTTACGACTTCGTCTTGCAGTAGGCGGATCGGCGTTTCTTTTATGAACTGCACGCTTTTCCGTATGCCGCTGATGTATTCGTGATTGCCCGGTACCATATAAATCCCCAGTGGAGCTTTCAGCTCTGCCAGTTCTTCCATCATCTTCTCTTCATACAGAGGCACGACGCTGTTGTCGATCAGGTCGCCGCCGATTAAGATCAGGTCCGGCTTCTGGTCGTTGATCATCCCGACATATTGTTTCAACTCTTCCTTGTCTGTCCCGTAGCCTAAGTGGATATCACTGACGGAAACCACTCTCAGCGGCTGTTCGTTATTAACAGGCTGTTTGTTGATAACTATGTTGATAACTTTTGTTTTCGGATGCTGATAATTATAATAACCATAGCTCAATGCGCTAAGTGTCAGAAATATGGATATGTAGAACCCATATTTGCACGGAAAGTTGAAAAGCCGGAATAAATCGAATAACACCAGGCACAACACCATGTAGAGCGTGAATACCAGCCAACCGGTTCCGATCTCATGAGCTGTATGGGCCATGACAGCCGGAAGTCTCACATTCCGGGCCAGGAAAATGCCGAAGAAAGATAGTGCCCCACACCAAAACAGTATGGCCAGCAAAACTTTAACACCGAAAGGCTGAGCTACCAAAGCCTGCGCCCCTCTCCTGAATATATATAAGTTTCCAGCAAGATAAATACTAATGAGGACAACAAAAAATGTCGGCATAGTTGTAAATTTTCGGCAAAAGTACGGAAACAATTTAAGTTATAAGACAAGTAGGGATTTAAAAAAATGTAAGGATAAGGTGTCTACAACTGAAGTGGCTATTCGGAGAAAAATTATATCCTATTAGAAAAATGCCGGCGTCTTTTAGAAAAGGGGATGTGTCAAAAGTAAGCCCTAACGCTTTAGCGTGTCATTGCGGGCTTGACCCGCAACCTCACACTAAACTGATTTACAATGATTAGTATGAGATGGCGGG
>URZO01000076.1 GCA_900552465.1 uncultured Parabacteroides sp.
TCACACACCCCCTGCCCCCTCTCAAGAGGGGAAGGAGTTACTACCGGTCGATATAGACATACCTATAAATCATCATTTATGATTCAGGATACGGCAGGCTATTTTGTGATCCCGCGTCGGAGCGAGGGAACAGGATAGTTCAGTTTTTCTTAAGTTCGAATCCATGTATACAAAGGGCTTATTGTATAAAACGTATTTTTCAGCCTCAAAAGACATCCGAAACCAAACAAATGTCAATTCACTTTTTTGACCTCGAAAAGGGACTTTATCTCCTTTTTTGAGCGTTTTCCACACTTACGACGGTCCTCTTTTCCATTACGACCGTCCTGATAGGTCGTGCACTCGGCACCTCGTGACGATTAGGACGGTTGTAATGGAGATTAGGACGGTCGTAATGGAAAAGAGGACCGTCTTCAAGGCAAAAAAGCACCTGAGGATGAAATAGAAAAACGACCGAAAAGAGGGTTGTTGTATATTCATCCGGTTTGCAGGGGGCTCTAAATCTTGCCAAATAAACAATAACACAAAAGGAATGGAGCGGATTTAGAATGACAACCGCATCGTACAACGGATACCTCTTGTCTGGATGTCCGGATGATCAAGGTAGTTCAGACGCCAGGCATAGTCGATGCGGAGAAACTTAAAGATGTTTTCGATACCGACACTGGCTTCCATGTAAGGCGCCTTGCCCATTGTATAAGAGCCGGCAGGGAAAAGATACAGACCGTTTCCTCCGTTTGCCGGGTTATTCTTGTCCGTCAGATGTCCCCACAAGCCACGGAAACAAAAGACTTCCCTCCATTTCAGTTTCTTGATAAGAGGCAGGCGGTTCAGAAGATTTCCGTTCATATAATAAGTCAAATCCCAAGACATATATTCATCGTTGATAAACTCCATCGCATTCATATTCGTATAGGATTCCGGCTGGATGGTATACGTCAGGTTGGCATTGGGCAAAATCAGTAACGGATAAGGGACCTTGCTCCATACCTTTCCTGCCTTGGTAATCAGATCGACATAACCAAAAGCGGAGAACCAGAAACGTTTCTGAATGCCAATATCAGTACGGTGATAATCGTACGACGAACCCAGGAAGTCTTTCGCACTCATAATATGGCTGGCGTTAAAAATCAGGGCATCATAGGTAATCGGAATACGATCGTTGCGTGTCTGGTAAAACTTCTCATTTTTTCCGTAACGGAACTTGAGTTCCAGTTCTGCCATATCGTAGTGATCGAGGGCGGTAATGTTACCTTCCGGTCCCATGCGGTAGAACGGAGCGTACTCGGTAGCATATTCGCGGTATCCCCGGACAACAGCTCCATAAGCTATGCCATTATAATGTTCACGATAATAAGTCAGTTCACCCCGCCGCAGATAGGTGGCCCGCGTATCCTGTTTGCGCCTTATCGACAACAGCACGTTATCTTTATTGGTGTACATATATTGCTGTCCCAATTTATTGATGTCGTACATGTATTCGAAACGGATGGAATGCACCGGAAATTCTTTTCGATACTCCTTGCGGTCATTGAACGAGTATTCTACAAGAGCATCATATTTCAGCTTTCTATCTCTTGTTCCATACGCCATGTAACCATCAAAAAACAGATTCTTGTTGAATGCCGGTGTCGTTGCGCCTCCCACGCGGAGACGGGCTCCTTCAATGGAATTACCACTGATCGTTGTATTCATCGGCCCGAACTCGAACTTGTTTTTCAGCGGATCTTTATCCGTTGCGACATAACCCGACACGAGGATCGAGATCATCTTTTCCGTCACATAGAAAATCGGAACGGAGCGGAGTTTTGCCATCAGTTGCCCGACCGAATTCGGGTTCCTCTTGACGGCCTCTTCCGGACGACTGTTCACCCAGAAATCATCCGGCTGCCGGTAAGCGTTTTTGAGCGTGATGACAGGCGCACTTTCGTTGAATATCTGTGCCCGTTCCAGCCCGGGATCATCAAAAGAGTGATTACTATAGATATTCAGACGCCGGGCATACATTCCCTTCGATTTTTCATTCAGCTTGAAATTCACCTGGATATCGTCTTTCGTAATGATACGGGTACTGTCTGCCGCCCGTTTGAAAGTCTGTTCGATTGTCATCCGGGAGACGAAGTTCAGGTTGATGTCCTTCGGGACATTCAGGATGACCTTCTGGACAAAGAAGGTAGAGTCGAGTGTCACATACAGATGTCCGGTAAAACCGAATGTCTCCGAATTGAAGGGCACGAAGCCCAGATCCACACATTCCTGTCCATTCACATTTAACGTGTCCAACAGATAATACTTATAATAGTTCGGCCCGATCGTCGAAAGCGGACTTACGAACCGTTGCAGAAACAGCGGAATGTCATTCTGAAAAATATCCACCTCCCGGAATACTTCATTCAGCAGCTGCTGGATACCGTCGCGCGAAAAGATCTCATCCACACCGGACGACTGGCTTCCCTTTACGAGACGTTTCTCTGATTTCGGGTTCCTGCGATAATAGACCGTTTCGACTTTCTCCCTTTCCGAAACCGGAAGAATGGTTGTCCCGACATCAAGCGTATCCACAAAGTCTATCAGGAAATCGAATTTACCTACCTTCCCGTTTTTCTTGGGCTTCGGCTCATAGTCATTCATCGCAAATACCATCTTCCCGTACTGATCGTACCGGAAATAGTCGTGATTACGGGGGTCATTGCTTTTACGCAAAGCAATCACTTGTCTCACAAACTCAACAGCCGGATTTTCTTTCTTGCTGTATTTTTCCCTTTTCGGTTTAATGGTCACTTCGCTCAACGCGATTCCGCTCGGGGCTAACTGTATTTTCAAATCATTCGTCTTCCCCGAAGTTACTTTCACCTCTTTGGTGTCGTATCCTAAGTATGAAACCTGCAGAACACTGGCTTTATCCGGAGCAGAGAAAGAGAAATGTCCCTCCCCGTCGGTAGCCGTCCCTACAGTCGTTCCTTTCAACAAAAGGGAGGCGTAAGGCAAGCCTTCACCTGTGATCGAATCGGTTACAATCCCCTTTATGGTTATATTTTGTCCATTGGCTGTCCATACGATGAACAAGGATACCAGCAAAAAAACAATCTTATTCCTCATAACTATTTCCTATCCTCCTATTTTTACTTGATACCTAAGGTAAAGCACTTGTACGGCTAAACTTGTCAGTATTCAGGTGTCCGATACATGCAGAAACCTGTCTTGCCATGCCTGATAATAATCGGGCTTGTCCACCATAAGTTGGCCTTGAGGGTCGATGAACAATTGCGTCGTCTTTCCAACGGCGCACAACTTGTTATCGCTCTCGCGGTACACCTCATAGCTGTAATCAAGCCGTGCACCAAGCCGGTAGATGTAACGGGTATGCACGATCGCCACATCATTAATGGCGAGCGGTGCATAATATTTTATATGAATGTCGTAGATGGGTGCATAAATGCCGGCACGCTGCATATCGGCATAACCGATTCCGGGGTAATGACGGCCAAACGACTCGCGCCCATCTTCGAAATAAGTGACGTATGAACCGTGCCATACTCTCCGCATCGAATCTATCTCACTGAATTTCACCTGTATGCGACAGACATCTTCCAGTTCTTTTATCCCTTCCATCTCTTTCATAAAGACTGGGGATTAAAGACACTGTCGCTGACAGCACCGTCAAACACATAGTCAGAAAAGTCATACTGGGTATAATTATCCCCCTTCTCGTTCATACGCAGACTTATGAGTTCGGAGAGCCTGAGGTCGAGTGTCAGGACAAACGACGTGAACATCAGCTTGCGCTTCGCTTTCTCGTCCGGAGCGAGCGGGATAATGGTCAGCGTACAGATGTTGTCACGCTTCGATATATCCATATCCGCCAACTCGGAGAGGTCTACATCGGCATCAGCATCCCCACCCGAAGCAAGACTCTTGAAGACAGCCAGGAGAGATTCGAACTGGTTGTTTCCATCGCCTTTGGCTACACTCTTCTTTCCATCTGTGACCATGACAAATGTATTGCCGTCCATCAGCAGCATATCTTTTCCATCATTGAACCGCATACACATTCTGCCGGGCTTCTTAAAATAGAAATGCCCCCGGGTGACAACATCCCGGGTAACGGCAGCATTATGCCGCGTCCGGGTGACGGCGGCGGTCAGCGTATTCATATTTTTGTATCGATCCACAGCCTGCTGGATCTCCGCTTTCTGTGCAAACAAAGTCACACACACGAAGGCAAGAGTGAATATCATAATCAATATCTTTCTCATGCGCAATCAGGTATAAAGTCCTCCATTAATCGAAATCACGCTACCGGTGATATAACCGGCGGCAGGCGAAGCCAGAAAACCGACCAGCTCGGCGACTTCTTCGGGAGTACCGAAGCGGTTAGCCGGAATGGTCTTCTTCAACATCTCCTCATCGAGCCCTTCCACCATATCCGTCTTGATAAAGCCGGGGGCGACAGCATTGACAGTTACGTTCTTGCGGGCCACTTCCTGGGCCAACGCCTTGGTTGCGGCTATGATTCCGCCTTTTGCGGTGGAATAGTTGGTCTGTCCCGGCATCCCCTTCATACCGCTTACACTTGCCATATTGATGATACGGCCGAACTTACGGGCCAGCATCGGTTGCAACAAGGGTTGTGTCACATTATAGAACCCTCCGAGTGTGATGTCGAGCACACGGCTCCAATCTTCTTCCGGCATAAATGCCATGACGTTATCGCGACGGATACCGGCATTGTTTACCAGCACTTCGATATAGGCTTCCGGATGCGCCTTTTCCCAGGACTCGATCGCGCATAGGGTCTGCCGACGATCGCTCACATCAAACTTCAGCAGCTCACCGTCCTGGCCGGCTTGCCGTACCAGTTCGAGCGTCTTTCCGGCCTCTGTGACATTGTTCGCATAATTGATAATGACGTGATAACCTATTTGGGCCAGCTTCACACAGACAGCACGTCCGATACCGCGGCTTCCTCCTGTAACTAATGCATACTTCATTACTTTTATTTTTATTTATTTAACATTATATATTATCTATTTGGTCAAAAAATGGATTTTACTACCGAAAAATGTATTCGGTCGTAACAAAAAATACATTTCGATGCAGGAAAATGAATTATGTCACGACAAAAAGCATATTTTGACGCCGAAATATGAATTATGTTGCGTCAAAAACCATTTTTCGATGACTGAATGCAATTCTTGATGCCTCGACAGGTTCTCAAGATGCCGGCGCAAGTGGAAAATGCGGTTATTGTCACACCATGTAGCCCATGCAACATCAGATTTTGCCCTGTAAGATACAGATTAGGGACAGGTGTGCGCGATGAAAGCAGACTCATTACCGGATTTCTGAAATCCTTGCGCATACCGTAAGCCGATCCTTCGGGAGTACAGGTGTAATCGCGATAAGTGAGCGGTGTGCTGGTATAGCGTCTGACGGTCATATCGCCAAGACCGGGGATAAACTGCTCGGCCAATGCAATACACTCACCGGCTACACGCTCTTTCATGGCTTTGTAGTCTTCACCTCGCTGACCGACTTTTGTCTGGCTCCACGATTCGCACTGATTCCAGGTCATCGGAGTAAGCAAATCTATTTGTTGCACATACTCACTGCCATCTTCCGGCACCCTGCAACTGACCAATACACCTTTTACCGGAACGTTTTCCTGATAGAAGGTCCAGACATCGGGCTGTTTATAAATATATTGATTCCAGTTGAAATATCTGAGAGTTCCCGGCTCGATACGGAGAGATACGGTGAACATACCGAAGGTGTTCTCCATCTGTTCCATACGTTTGCGATAAATGTTTCTGATCCTGTCGCTCTGCTTCACTAACCGGCAAGTAGCAGCAGGATGTATATCGCTGATGAAGAGATTGCCTTCGTAACTTTCACCATTCGAACATACTGCATACGCCAGTTTCCCGTCCTTTTCCACCAGCTCCTCTACTTCGGCATTACAGATAATCTCGCCGCCATGACTGCGGATGTCGTTCACCAACGATTTGACGATCAACGAACCGTCTCCTTTCAACCGCCAACTGCTTTCAATGAAACTGCCGTTAGCATGGGCGAATGTAAACAACGGAAGCGATTCGCGCCGCAACTCCATCTTCAACGAAGTGCCGCTAAGCACATTTATCAGCAACGGGTCACAGAATGTTTCCGTCAGATACCGATAGGCACTTGTCTCAAAGAGTTTGGAAAGAAACAAATGATCAGTGCTTTGCGGGTCCAACGTTTCAAACTGTAACGCATTGACCTGTTTCAACAGATCGGCATAGCGGTTCAGCGCGTCACGCTCGGCCGGAAAGTCTGCCGCCAGTGTATTGACAAACCCGTCATATCCTTGCGTGAATGAAAAGGTGCGGTCTCCGATTGTCACCCGGTCGAATTCGACATCTAAGCGTTGCCACGGAAGGCGCAATAGGCCCAAATGCTTAAAGGCGGCATGCAGCGACTGTCCTTCATCCAGCCCTCCCACATAGTGAAGTCCCGTGTCGAAAGCTAATCCATTCCGCTTGTAGCTCTGGATGCACCCGCCAGCCTGCGCGCCCCTCTCTAAGAGAAGGACACGCATGCCGGCATGCGAGAGAATGTGTGCACATTCCAATCCGCCAAGTCCGCTGCCTATGATAACTACCTCGTATTTCATTTCTTACTTTTATTAATCATTCTAAAAATGGCTGGTTGTACTACGTATGAGATCACCACCGCGGCAATCATGCCTACAAGCGTGGAAAATCCGACGGACTTGATAGCAGGATGTTCGGCAAACAGCATGGAGCTCACGGTGACGATCAGGATCATCGCACTGAAAAAGATAGCCGTCTTGTGGTATCCCAGCAAGCGCCTGTTCTTCTCGCCTCCGATCAGCCCATTCATGACAAAGATGCTGTAGTCGACACCTACACCGAAGATAAATGTCGAGATGATGATATTGATCAGATTGAACCGTACGCCGAATATCACCATCGACCCCAGCACGATCAACCAACTCAGCAAGATCGGCATGAAGCCGAGCAACGTATGCTTAAGGTTGAAACGGAAGCTAAAAAACAACACAATGAGCACAAACAGCATTGAAATCCATTGCAGCACATTGAAGTCTTCATTCAGCTGAATCAACGTATCGGTGGTATAATAGTAGGTATCGAGCACAAGCAGGTTGGGCAAAGAAACCACAGCGTCGCAGATACGGCTGTAATCGCTGTCCTTACTGCGTATGGAATCGTTCTCGCATCTGACGGATGTAAAGCACAGATAGTCTCCATTATAGGATTGCTCCATCAGGGTGGATTGATAACCTTTCGGGATAATGCCTGCCTCGTAGAGGGCATCCGGTTTATAATCGGCAGTGGCAAAGCCGAAGAAGGAATCGAACGCTTCGGGGCGAAGGCCGGCTTGCGGGGCCGTCTTGCGGATAAGACTGCGTACCTGTTGCAGACGTTCTTCCGTCCAGAAGTTCTTCCAGGCGTCGATGCGTTGTTGTTGTACCTGTAACGGCACAAAGATCTGATCGGTATGCGTATAGCTCTTCACCAGCCCGGCTTCTTGTAGCGAGTCCAGCTTATCTGCCATATTCGAGAAGTTCTCAATAGCCTCTTCCATCGTTGCTCCCGAACTGGCAAAATACTTTTGCTTGTCACCGGTATGTGTCTTGGTCCGGAGCAGATTCTCAGAATAAGAAATGCTTTCGGCCCTATAGCCCAAATTGTGCATATCCGCATCAAAGCGGGTGCCTCCGACAAGGTAGAACCCGATACAGACAACGACGGCGGCAAGGATAATGAGCAACAACGGCTTCTTGCGGTCGAACGGGTAACGGTTGATACGGTCTACGATTGCAAATACGCAATGATTCACCTTGTTCTTCTCCGGGTTAAGGAATTGCGGCAGATAAATCAGGCTGAAGGCTGTAGTGCCCACAATGGCAAAGGCAGCAAACAGTCCGAAGTCCTGCAACAGTTCGGTCTGAATAAAGATAAGCCCCATGAAAGAACCAATGGTGGTAAGGCATCCTAAGCAGACTGGCTTCACTTGGTCGCGCAGCACTTGTTCAGGGTCACTTACATATTTATAATGCGTCATGATATGCAGCACATAACTGAGCGCTACTCCTAACACGACCGCTCCGATACCGAGGGCCAGCAACGAGAACTGCCCTTTGATAAAGTACATGGCGGCAAGCCCGAAGAGAGTGCCGAAGACTACCGGCAGCAATAACAGCGGTATGGTGTCGTAATTGCGGAATCAAATGAAAATAAAAAGAAGAACCAGTATCATCGAACCGATAATGGTCTCCTTCAGGTCTGACTTGATCCGCCATGAATTGTAGAACCCACTGGCGGGAGTGCCATGATAGCAAATCTTCACATCGGGGACAGAGATAGAGAACTGCTCTATGCGGTCATTCAGCATCTTGAACAAAGCCGAGCCTTGTCCCGTATTGGTCGCTGAATACATCGGGGTGATGAATGCGACGCACACCGTAGAGTCCTGAACAAAGAAATGTCCGTTCAGGATTTTGTAGCTGCCGCCTGCACCATCCGTCAGGGGTTTCAGCTGTTCCGCCAACACGCTGCGCAATCCCACAGGGTCTATCTGTATCAGTTCGGAAAACATGGTTCCAACCGGACTCAACAAATCATCGTAGTTAACTTGCATCTGCCGACTCATGTGCTGGAAAGTAAGCAACGTATCCAGACGGTTATAAATAGAGGTGTCGATATAAGCCGGAAGGTGTGCACTCAGGTAGTCAATAACATCCAGCATCAGGTCATCGGGCAGTTTATAGAAGACATCCCCTATCACCTGCCGCGTAGAATCCATAGCTGCATTCGCCGACTCCAGTGAATCGATGAAAGCATCGCACGTTTCGGCTATATGCTCTACGGAAGCCCCGTCCCTGCCCTCGAAGAGCAGGAATGTTTTATCCTTGATACGCAGGTTGGCAAAAGCCAATTTCGTAGTTCCGTCCTCGTTTTTCGAGGAAGGCATCAGCTTATTGATGTCTTCTTCCAGGTATATTTGCGAGGCAAAATATCCGAAGAAGGCATATAACGCAATCATCGACAGCCAAAAGACTGCACGGTGGCTGCGGAAATAGTGATAAACCTTTATACATAGTTCTGTCATACAATCATATCTCCCTTATATTCCATATAGGTCCTTTCCGTATCCGCTATTTTTGCTGTGACAGAGAACCCCTTCTCTGTAGGCAAAAGGTTGACGGTCACATCCACTTCGGGGCAAAGAGCCGGTGAAGCGACCGCCGTCAGGCGGCATTGTTTAATGGTACTGATCAGCAATTTCCTGCCAACCAGCAACATGGCACATTCTTTTATAGTCTCGATGTTACAAACACCCGGGCATACTGGATTACCGGGAAAATGGCCGCGATAGACATCGCAACCGGGTAAAAGGATCATGCGGTAAACAGCATTCAATCCATCAACATTTGCATTAACTATCTTATAATATTTGTTTTCAAGCAGCATAGAGGATAAATTTATTCAATCGTCAGGCTTAATGAAAATCTTCATTTGCGTATCAGCTACTACATCATCCAGGACACGGGTCTTACCAGTTATGATCGTCACACCAGCCATCTCCGCTCCCATCGTGATAGTGGTCCGCAACTCGTCACCAGGCTGCGGCCGGCAGTAACAATGGAATTTCTTCACTTCACCGATGTAACCGACGGGGGGAGCTGTTGCTCCTGCACATATCGCCCGGTATCCGGCAAAGGCCGAGGCCGACTGGGCGATATGTTCTATAAGCCCAGCCTCGGCCAGTAGTCCGTCTTCATCGATAAAGAAATTGTCTGCCTTGACGGTGAGACCGGTTACGGCCACATCGCCCTCCACCTCAATCAGCTTGTCGACCATCATGATCGGGTCGCGTTGCGGAATAAGGTTCTTTATCTCCTGACATTTCATTCTGCCGGGAGATGTGACTCTATGTAATCATAGAGATCGTTGAACGTTTTGATTTTAGGCAGATCCGATGCGGGCACCTTTATCTTATAAGTATATTGGATGATCGCCACAAGATCCACAAGACTGAGACTGTCTAAGGATAGCGTATCCTTTATATCTGCATCGGGAGTAAAAACGTCCAATTCAACTTCAAATTCCTCAGCCAATACGGCATTTACTTTTGCTATAATATCCTCACGTGTCATAATCATTCTGTTTTTATTTGTTTTTACTATACATTCTTTACAATAAGAGTTGAGTTTGTTCCTCCGAATCCGAATGAGTTGGAAAGGAACATGTCGAAATGCGCTTCCCGGGTTTCCGGCACGATATTAAGGCAGGCAGTTTCCTCATCGGGGTTCTCGAAGTTGATATTACCTGCTATGAAGTCATTTTTCATCATCAGCATCGAATAAATCAGTTCGCTGGCTCCTGCCATCCACATCTCGTGCCCGGTCTGGCTTTTGGTGGATGTCACAGGCACTTTGTAGTCTCCGAATATCCGGTCGATAGCCATGGCCTCCCTGCCGTCTCCGATACGCGTTGAAGTTGCATGGGCATTGATGTAACCTATCTGGCGCAGGTCTATACCGCCATTCTTCAGGCACAACTCCAAAGAACGGGCAGGACCTGTCACATTTGGTGTGGAGATATGGTCGCCATTGCCCGAAAATCCCCAACTCACAATTTCGGCAAGTATGGGAGCGCCCCGTTTTACGGCATGTTCATAACTCTCGACAATCAAGGTTGCCGCACCGCCTCCGGGCACCAATCCGTCACGGTCGTGGTCAAACGGGCGGCTCGCTTTGGCTGGTTCGTTCTCACGCAGGGAAAACGATTGGATACCGTCGAACGAAGCGACACTGTAGAGGTTCGCTTCCTGGGCGCCGCCACAGATAATGCAATCCTGTAATCCGTTGCGCACGAGCAGGTATGCCAGCCCTACGGCCTGGGAGCCAGAGGCACAGGCGGCGGAAGCTGTCAGGTTGATACCGCGCAGCTTGAACAAACAGGCAAGGTTCATTGTGACAGTAGAGTTCATCGACTGAAAAATAGAACCACTGCCGCAAGCGGATGTATCCCTGAACTCGCGAAACTTGTCAAGTGCATGCATGGTTGCTTCGGCTACCGAATCGTTGCCGTAGATAATACCCACCTCCTGCTTGTCAATGTAGTCCTGATCCAGCCGGGCATTTTCGAGAGCAGAGCGGGTAGCCATATAGGCATATTGTGCCTCTTCGGGCATGAATTGCCGCAAATTACGCGGAATAAACGGTTTAAGATCCGGGCGCTCCACGTCGGCACACAGGGCTGAACGGAATCCGGCGTCCTTACGTTCCTGACTGAAGACAATGCCGCTTTTTCCGCTATACAGCGAATCGCGAACTTCTTCAAGCGTCTTCCCAAGGCATGACCATATACCCATACCTGTTATCACTACTTTTCTTTCCATATTCTTATCTTTATTTATAACTTCTTCTTATAACATCGTCTTCTCTTGATGAAAGTGGGATTCAGAGGTTTCCACTGCGACAGTTCCTTTACATTATTCTCCAACTGCGGTCCCGTCTCTGCCCGCTTAAAGTGGCATTTATTATAAATAGGTATAAGATCCTCAAAAAACAATGCATTCACGCCCAGTCCCTGATAGTCCGGACGTACAGCTATCAAAAGCAGTTCTGCCGTATCTTCCCTCTTCCACATCAAGGCACGGAGCATGTAATACCACCCAAAGGGAAAAAGTTTTCCTTTCGTCTTTTGCAAGGCACGCGAAAGGCTACCCATGGTTATTGCAGCTCCTACCACTTCTCCATCTTCATTTTCTATGACGGGCAACAGTTGTTTGTCTATCAGTGGCAAATACCGCTTGATATATAAATCAATCTGTTTGTCCGACAGTTCCGTATAACCGAAGAGAGGTGCGTAGGCCATATTCAGCAGATTGAATACTTTCTTGCCATATCCACGCTTCGAGACGTCTGCATTCGTCAGCTTTTTGACATGCAGTCCAAACATCTCTTTCACCTGCTTTGATACACGAACATACTTGGAAGGAATATCCTTGGGTATCTCAATGGCAACCTGCACCCAATCCACCTCTTTCTCGTACCCGAGAGCTTCCATGTGTTTGGGATAGTAGGGATAATTGTATATGGTTATCATTGATCCCAATTTGTCAAAATCCTCAATGAGCATGCCTTCCTTGTCGAAATCAAAGATACCCATCGGCCCCTGTATACAATCCATGCCACGTTCTTTGCCCCATTGTTCTACGGCTTTCAGTAAGGCAGCCGAGACCTCTAAGTCATCGACAAATTCTATAAAGCCAAATCGGACATTCTTTGTTTTCCATTTTTCGTTAGCACGGTGATTAATGATACCGGCTATACGACCGACAGTTTTCCCTGTGGCATTATATGCAATAAATGGCTGTATTTCGGAATACTCCAGCCCGGCATTCTTACTTGGATTAAAAGAATCAATGACATCCATATCCAAGTCGGGCACGTAGTATTGACAGCCAGCATATAACTGGCCTGCAAACCTCACGAAATCGCTCATTTCACGTTTCGTTTCAACCTTTTTTAAGTAGATATTTTCCATATAGGTGCTAAAATTATGAAAACTTGTTTTAACTACAAATCAGACGAATAAAGATACGACTTATTTAGCATTATTGGGGAAATATAGAACATTTCGACAAGAAATAAGAGGTGAAAAATGAGTGATTTTATATGGTCAATCTGACATCAAATCAAGGGTGCAAATTTGAAAAGTTTACCAATCTAAGAGGAAATTCATTCTCCTCTTTTTTTATATTATTGTTAAGGATATAGATTAAATTACAGCTTCTCTATTTAAGGTATCAAAGAGTATCTCAAGAAATATATATACAATCAAAACACAGGTTCAAAGATGCAACACTTTTTAAAATTACGTAAATGTCTGAATATAAATTCTTAAGCTTAGGTGCAAGGTGCAAGCTATATATAGATATATACTTGCACCTATCCGAAAAAATATGCCGTAAAATTTGGCTATTTAAAATATCGTTCGTAGTTTTGCGAACAACAAATAAGAAAGGAGAATTGAAGTGAAAGAGAAACAGTACACAACAGAGCAGGAACAGATTGCTCGTTTTGCCAAAGCAATGGGGCATCCGGCACGGATGGCTATTCTTACTTTTTTGGCAAAACAAGATAGTTGTTTCTTCGGTGATATTCACGAAGAACTGCCTATCGCTAAAGCAACCGTTTCGCAACATTTGAAAGAACTGAAAGAAGCTGGCTTAATTCAGGGCGAAATAGAAACGCCAAAAGTCCGGTACTGTATAAACCGGGAAAACTGGGAACTTGCCCGAAAGTTATTTGCTGCTTTTTTAGGGGGCTGCAAGTGTAAAGGTACATCGTGCTGTGAATAGCAGTACCTTTTTTTGAAATAACTGTTCGTAGTTCTACGAATTACGATTATTATATTAACTTTAAAGTAGAATGAAAGATGGAAATTAAAGTATTAGGAACAGGGTGTTCAAGCTGTAAAGCATTGTACGAAACCACCAAACAAGCTATTTCAGAATTAGGCTGTGATGCAACCCTTATCAAAGAGGAAGATTTATTGAAAATCATGGAGTATAACATTTTAGGACTTCCGGCTTTGGTGATTGACGAGAAAGTCGTATCAGCCGGGAAAAAGTTATCCCTTGCAGAAGTAAAAGAGTTGATAACCAAATAAAAATGAACTATGAGAAAATTATTTTATCTACTGATTGCAACGCTGGTCTTAGTTTCCTGTGGTAATGGTTCAAAGAAAAAGACTGGAGAAAAACAAGCGGAAGAAATACAGTCTAACCGCATAGAGGTTCTTTATTTTCATGGAGCGCAACGGTGTATCACTTGCCGGGCGATAGAAGCAAATACAGTCGCCCTTTTGGATAGCCTTTATTCAAAAGAAAAAGCAGACGGTAAAATTATCTACAAAGTGATAGATATTTCAAAGAAAGAAGATGAAGCGATTGCAGACAAGTACGAAGTTACATGGTCGTCTTTGTTTGTAAACGGCTGGAAAGACGGTAAAGAGAATGTAAACAACATGACCGAGTTTAGTTTTTCCAATGCGAAAAATGCACCGGACAAGTTTAAAGAGGGAATTAAAAGCAAGATTGACGAATTGTTAAAACAGTTGTAAGATGGATTTTCTTCAATCGCTATTAGATAACAGTTCTATTCCTGCTATTACAGCTTTTATATTGGGGATTTTAACGGCGGTCAGCCCGTGTCCGTTAGCTACCAACATAACGGCAATAGGATTTATTAGTAAGGACATAGAGAACCATCACCGGATATTTATAAACGGCTTGCTTTATACTTTCGGCAGAATAGTAACCTATACGGTTCTTGGTTTTATCCTTATTCCTATTCTGCGTGAGGGGGCAAGTATGTTTATGGTTCAAAAAGCTGTAAGCAGATACGGGGAAATGCTGATTGCTCCGGTGTTAATCATCATTGGAATATTTATGCTCGATATAATAAAACTCAATCTGCCAAAAATCAATATCGGCGGTGAAAGTTTGAAAAAGAGGACTAAAGGCGGTTGGGGGGCTATGCTATTGGGTATTTTATTCGCCCTTGCTTTTTGTCCTACCAGTGGAGTGTTTTATTTCGGTATGCTTATGCCCTTGTCAGCAGCAGAAACAGGCGGGTATCTTTTGCCTGTAATCTACGCTATTGCTACGGGATTACCCGTAATCCTTGTTGCATGGATTTTAGCGTACAGTGTTGCCGGGCTGGGTAAGTTTTACAACCGGATGCAAATATTCGAGAAATGGTTTCGTAAAATAGTTGCCATCCTCTTTATTGCGGTAGGAATTTATTATGCAGTAGTCTTTTATATATAAATAAACATAGAGTATCATTTTAAATAAAAACAGTATGAAAAAGATAGAAATTTTCGACCCGGCAATGTGTTGCCCTACTGGTCTTTGTGGAACAAATATCGACCCTGAATTAATGCGTATTGCGGTTGTTATTGAAACATTAAAAAAACAGGGTATCATCGTTACCCGCCACAATTTGCGTGACGAACCGCAAGTGTATGTAAGTAATAAAACGGTAAACGAGTATCTGCAAAAACATGGGGCGGATGCACTGCCTATTACTTTAGTGGACGGCGAAATCGCTGTTTCACAATCCTATCCTACCACCAAACAAATGAGTGAATGGACAGGTATTAATTTGGATTTTATGCCAGTAAAATAAGGATTCACCAGCTAATTATTAATAAAAATGAAAACATTCAATTTATCAGATATAGATTTGACGAAATACCTTTTCTTCACCGGAAAGGGCGGTGTAGGAAAAACTTCGATTGCCTGTGCTACTGCGGTAGGCTTGGCAGATAATGGAAAGAAAATACTTCTTATCAGTACAGACCCGGCTTCAAACCTGCAAGATGTTTTTAATCAAACATTGAACGGACACGGCACGGATATTCAGGAAGTACCCGGCTTAACTGTCGTTAATCTCGACCCGGAACAAGCCGCAGCCGAATATAGGGAAAGCGTTATCGCTCCTTTCCGGGGACAACTGCCCGAAAGTGTTATTCAGAATATGGAAGAACAACTTTCAGGCTCTTGTACGGTAGAAATTGCGGCTTTCAACCAGTTTTCCGATTTTATCACGGATGCCAATAAAGCAAAAGAATACGACCATATCATCTTTGATACAGCCCCTACGGGACATACGTTGCGAATGTTACAACTTCCATCAGCATGGAGTACATTTATTAGTGAGAGTACGCACGGTGCATCTTGCTTAGGTCAATTATCCGGTTTGGAAGAACGAAAAGGTATCTATAAGCAGGCAGTTGAAACACTTTCGGATGCAAACGCAACCCGCTTAGTGTTGGTTAGCCGCCCCGAAATCGCGCCATTAAAAGAAGCTGCCCGTTCTTCACATGAATTACAATTACTGGGAATTAAAAACCAGCTATTGGTAATCAACGGGCTTTTGCTGCAATTAGATGAATCCGACAGCGTATCGAAACAAATATATGATAGGCAACAAAACGCCCTGAAACAGACCCCTGCGGAACTGCTGGAATATCCGTCTTATTATGTCCCTTTACGGTCATATAATTTATCTAATATTGCGAATATCCGCCGGATGCTGTACAATGATAATTTAACAGATGATGCGAATTATCAGCGGATTACTGATGCCAAAGGGATAGATGAACTGGTGAACGACCTCTATCAGCCAGGAAAAAGGGTTGTTTTTACGATGGGAAAAGGCGGCGTGGGAAAAACCACTTTAGCCACTGAAATAGCCCTAAAATTAACAAAACTGGGTGCAAAGGTACATCTTACCACTACTGACCCGGCAAACCATCTGAATTATAACCTTGCAGTTCAGGCGGGCATTACGGTAAGCCGTATTGATGAAGCGGAAGTATTGGAAGCCTATAAAAATGAGGTTCGCAGTAAAGCTGCGGAAACAATGACAGCCGAAGATATGGAATATATAGAGGAAGATTTGCGTTCACCGTGTACGCAGGAAATCGCAGTATTCCGGGCTTTTGCTGAAATTGTCGATAAAGCGGAAAATGAAATCGTTGTAATTGATACCGCACCTACCGGACATACTTTGTTATTGCTGGATGCAACGGAAAGTTACCACAAAGAAGTGCAACGTACACATGGTGACACTCCCGCTTCGGTAAGAAAACTGTTGCCACGTTTAAGAAACCAGCAGGAAACAGAAGTCGTTATTGTGACCCTGCCCGAAGCAACACCCGTATTTGAAGCCGAACGCTTGCAAATGGATTTACAACGTGCCGGAATTAATAATAAATGGTGGGTCGTGAATGCTTGCCTGTCATTAACTGACACCGAAAATTCTTTCTTGCGGGCAAAGGCGCAAAATGAATTGATTTGGATTAAGAAAGTAGAAGAATTGTCAAAGGGAAATGCCGCCCTGATAGCTTGGAAAAATAACTAAAAACATGAAGATTTTAATTCTTTGTACAGGGAATAGCTGCCGCAGCCAAATGGCACATGGCTTTCTACAATCATTTGACAATAAACTGGATGTCTTTTCAGCAGGAACAAAACCTGCTGAAAAGGTTAATCCGATGGCGGTAAAGGTTATGGATGAAATGGGTATAGATTTAACCCACCATACCCCTAAAAGTGTAAACCTATATATAGGGCAGGAATGGGACTATGTTATTACGGTCTGCGGTGGGGCAAATGAAAGCTGCCCGATATTTACGGGTGAAGTAAGAAACAGGTTGCATATAGGATTTGACGACCCCTCGGAAGCAACCGGAACGCCGGAGTTTATAAACAGTGAATTTCATCGGGTACGGGATGAAATAAAAGCCCGTTTCTATGACTTCTACCTGAAAGAAT
Organism: uncultured Parabacteroides sp.; assembly: GCA_900552465.1. Lineage (GTDB taxonomy): Bacteria > Bacteroidota > Bacteroidia > Bacteroidales > Tannerellaceae > Parabacteroides. Next base: position 17,389 of record URZO01000076.1, read on the forward strand.
TAAGACCACAATTAAGCTAAATAGTTGTTGTTATGGAAAAGAAACAAGGAATTGGATTTTTTGAAAAATACCTGACTATCTGGGTTGCCTTGTGCATTATTATTGGAATTGCTGTTGGACAATGGCTTCCAGCAATTCCGCAAACATTAAGCAAATTTGAATATGCCAATGTGTCCATACCCGTGGCAATCCTGATTTGGTTAATGATTTATCCGATGATGCTAAAAATGGATTTTCAAAGCGTTAAAAATGTAGGCAAACGTCCGAAAGGAATAATAGTTACTTGTGTTACAAATTGGCTGATAAAGCCGTTTACCATGTTCGGAATAGCTTATTTATTCTTCTATGTGGTTTTTAAAACCTTTATACCTGCCGGGTTAGCCGAAGAATATTTAGCCGGGGCGGTATTATTGGGGGCTGCACCTTGTACAGCTATGGTGTTTGTATGGAGTTACCTTACCAAAGGGGATGCCGCTTATACGCTGGTACAAGTGGCAGTGAACGATTTAATCATATTGGTAGCGTTTGCCCCTATCGTTGCTTTCCTGCTGGGAGTTGGCGGCGTATCTATCCCGTGGGACACTCTGTTGCTATCCGTAGGGCTGTTTGTTGTGATACCACTTGCTGCCGGGGTCATTACCCGAATAATGGTTATCCGCCGCAAAGGTGTGGAATATTTCAATAACGTATTTATTAAGAAATTTGATAATTATACGGTAGGTGGTTTGCTATTAACGCTTATTATCCTGTTTTCATTTCAGGGAGAAACGATACTGAATAATCCCCTGCATATCTTATTGATTGCTGTTCCGCTTATATTGCAAACAGTTCTGATATTCTTTGTTGCTTACGGTTGGGCGAAATGGTGGAAATTACCCCATGATGTTGCCGCACCTGCCGGAATGATTGGGGCAAGTAATTTCTTTGAATTGGCGGTTGCTGTGGCTATTTCTCTTTTTGGTTTACAATCCGGGGCTGCATTGGCTACGGTGGTGGGTGTGCTGGTCGAAGTTCCGGTAATGTTAATGTTAGTAAGGATTGCAAATAACACACGAAGCTGGTTTCCGGCTACAAAATAGTAATAGGGCAAAAGTCCTAATTTAACTTTATCGTAAAAAGGCTTGGTGCTGGAAATGTTTGTTCCTAACGTTTCCGGCATTCTGCCTTTTACAAAAGTCAGAATAAAGATACATTTTTCGGCATTAAGACAACCGTAATAACATGAACAATGAAATTAATTTTGAAGAATTTATAAAAAACATAGACTGTACTATCTATGAAAAAATAGATGTTGATAACTGGAATATTTCAATAGAGGTAGTTCTCGATGTCGTAGAGTTTCTGCAACGGTCACTCGAAGATATGAGAACTTATATTGTCAATCATCCTTTCAGTAACAAGGAAGAAGAAATTTATTTCTTCAAACTCATCAAACCGGAAGTATTGAGTAGATTATTATACTTTACAGAGATTTACAATACCGAAATGCGAAAACCGCATGGAAGCATTGAAGTCTTAAAAAAGTATTATAACGACAGATTGGATGAATTGACTTCCTATTTTGAAAGTAATTTGGATTTTTACCAATATTACCGTTCTAAAGCGACCCACTTAGATAGTCATTATTTTGTACGGGGGCATATTGATTTTAAGCTGTGTCCGAATTGTGTACCTTATGACCGTGACCCGGAATTTTCCACTTGTTACGACCACAAAGCAGCACAAATATTAGCGAATGATATGCTTTGTATTGTAAGGAATATCCAACAGGGGAATAGTACGGGGAAAACGGGTCATAGGAACATATATTCGCAAATAGTGGCTACCACTGGGTAACGTCATAAGTTGCTCTGCACGTAGCTTTTTTAAATCTTCATAAACCAGCCCGGTGAAGCAGGAGAATACAAAAACATCACGGACTTTTTCAAGACGTTCGGAAGAAAGTTTAGCCTTTAAAAAGGCGGTTAGTTCTTCACGGGTCAGATACTCTTTATGATACTGTCTTTTCATGTGCTTATTTGTTTTAAAGTGAGTAATAATAAGGTAGAGAACCTGCCGTTTTAACGGCAAGTTCCTTGTTTGAATGGTTACAGGGCTTCTTTATAAATCTTCTCGATACCGACAAATTTCTTATCAAGTCCCTGCATATCGTTACCTATCTTATTATTGGTAATGCGGGCGTAAATTTGCGTGGTTTCTATATTGGTGTGTCCCAGCATTTTGCTGACCGTTTCGATGGGAACGCCCTTTGCAAGCGTGGTTGTGGTCGCAAATGTATGGCGGGCAAGGTGAAATGTCAAGTTCTTTTTAATCCCGCAAACGTCCGCTATTTCTTTCAAGTAGGCGTTAAGTTTTTGATTACTGATTACCGGAAGTATCTTACCGTTCGGCAGCTTGCCCTTATACTTCTTCAATATCATTTTGGGAATATCCAGCAAGGGAACATTTACGTCCGTATTGGTCTTTTGGCGTTTGGTGATTATCCATAACTTACCGTCAAAGGATTTGCGAACATTCTCTTGGGTAAGGTTGGCGACATCAATATAAGCCAAACCTGTGAAACAGGAAAAGACAAACAAGTCCCTGACGTTTTCCAACCGTTCGGAAACCATCTTCTTTTTAAGGATGATTTTTATTTCGTCCTCTGTCAAATACCCTCTATCCACTTTCTCCAAACGGATTTTATAATTGGCGAACGGGTCGCCAATCAAGATGCCGTTATTACGGGCTATCAGGATAATGCGTTTGAAGAACTGCATAAACTTGGCAGTTGTATTATAACTGCATTTGCAGGTAGTACGCAAATACAACTCGAAGTCTGTTATAAACATCGGAGTGATTTCATTGATGGCAATATCCGATATATTGTATTTGCTTTGGATAAACTCGGCAAGGTGGCGGCGGGTCACTTCGTATTTACGATAGGTGGCAATCGTCTTGGATATGCCGACCAACTGTTTCACATCGTCATTGTGCTTTTTGAAAAGGTCTAAAATGGTTTCGTGTTTTTCACTGTGTCCCAAAAATTCATTCTTCACCTTTTCGGCTGTCACATAGTTATCACGCCGTTGCTGTTCGTGGTAGATATTATTCAAGGATGCTTTTATATCCTCCAATAAGGCATTTATTCTGCCTGCATCCTTACCTTTGGCTTTACCTGCTACTATATTCCAGTTTTCGGGCAGGATGCTTTGTTTTGTACTGAATTGGCACAACTTACCGTCAATGGTAATTCTTGCCATAATCATAACCTCACCGTTCTTCTTTTCAGAACCTTTCTTTAAATAGAAAAGGACTTTAAATGTACTCTTCATAACCTCACATTTTTAAGTTGCAAAACTACTAATAACTTATTAAATATGAGATAGATAGACGGTGGACAAATTCGGACTTTCTGCGGTCATTTCGGGACAAATCGTTACCGTTTTTGTCCGGCAGGGAATAGGTAACGATTTAGTAACGA
>URZO01000077.1 GCA_900552465.1 uncultured Parabacteroides sp.
ACAGAAAGATAACACACCCCTTATCCCCTCTCGAGAGGGGATACAGATACTCCCGGCGCTACAATCACAAACACGAAACACACCGACAAATCATCATTTGTTGTTCAAACCTATATAAACTAATCCATACATAACGACAAACTAATTCAAAACTAACGAGGAACTAATCCATAAGTCTTCAGGAAATAAGAATAGGGTGTACACCGTATCACTGATACCATGTACACCCTATTACCGATACCCTGTAGACCGTATTCCAGATACGGTCTACAGGGTATTATTACTTTCTCCTTTGATACGAATTAGTTTATAAGGAGATATGAATTAGTTTACAGGGAGATACGCATTAGTTCTTCCCCGCTTACTTTTTAAACACCAGGTAGACAGCCGCCACCAGGAACAGGAATGCCAACGCATGGTTCCACTTGAACGATTCGCCTTTGAAGGCAATCGTGCTGAATCCGACAAAGACAACCAGCGTAATCACCTCCTGGATCACTTTCAATTGGATCAGGTTAAACGGGCCACCGTTATCACGGAATCCCATCCGGTTTGCCGGAACCTGGAAACAATACTCGAAGAAAGCCAGAAACCAGCTAAACAATATAACGCCGATCAACGGCAGATGCTCGAACCAACTGAACTGCTGTTTCATCTTCAGATGCCCGTACCAGGCACACGTCATAAAGACATTGGACACGACCAATAACAGAATAGTATAAAATCCCTGCATAATTTATTTTAGTTTGTGAGGCAGATAATCCTCCTGAATATTCGACATACTGCTCCAAAGGCTGTAGCGCGCCTCCGGGTTAATCGCTTCCAGCCGCGACAAAACCTCCTTCATATCCGAACGGCTGGAACCGGATTCGTATGGGCAATTCTTGATCTGCTTCCTGTAACCACGCCACGCCGCAATGCGGATCAGCTCCTTCTCCTCCACCAGGCACATCGGGCGGATAATCTCCATCTCGAACTTATCCATCTTCAGACGCGGAGGCATCGTCCCGATCGCCCCCTGATGGATCATATTCATCAGAAGCGTTTCGAGAATATCGTCCTGGTGATGCCCTAATGCAATCTTGTTGCAGTCGTGCTGCCGGGCAATGTCGAACAAGGCTTTGCGCCGTGTCCAGGAACAAAGGAAACAGGGAGATTTGCGGGTGTCGGTCGAGGCGTCGAAACTCGTCTCGTGCACGAAAAAGGGAAGCCCGTGCTCCTCGGCGCATCCCTTCAGGTAGTCGAGATCCGAACGGTACGGGATGTTCGACATGACAATATGCGTCACGACCACTTCGAACCGGGGCCGGAAGATTTTGGAACGCCGTCCCAGCAGGTCTACCAGCGCCAACGAATCCTTGCCGCCCGACAATCCGATCAGGATACGGTCGCCATCCGCAATCAGGCCATATTCGAATATTGCCTTCTTAACCTTCTCTTCTACTTTTCGAAACAGGAGTTCTTCTTCCGTCAGCTTTGCCATACTCTTTTTTAATCGGGCACAAAAATACATATTTATCCCGCGAATTGCATCCTCTACTAAAAATATTATTATCTTTGAAACGGTATAATTATATCATACAATTAAGGTACTATGAATTGGTTATCACATAAACTGTTTTATACAATAGGAATTACGTTACTCTGCGGCGGGCTGCATGCGCAAAGTCTGGCCGAAGCAAAGAAATTATATAATGAAGGGAAATATGCAGAAGCCAAGCCGGCTTTTGAAAAGCTGGTCAAGCAGGCTCCCAGTAACTCATCTTATAATCATTGGTACGGTGTCTGCTGTTACGAGACCGGAGATTTAGCGGGTGCCGAAAAACACTTGCAAGTAGCTGTCAAGCGCAAAGTGCAGGAGGCCTATAACTATATGTCCAAGATTTATTACGAGACATACCGTTTCGACCAGGCAGCCGAAATGCTGGAGGACTACATCGACCTGCTGGCAAAAAAGAAACAGGACCCGCAAGCGTTCGAGGCAAGGCTCGACCTGGCAAACAATGCCCAGCGCATGATGGAGAAAGTGGAAGACGTGCAGATCATCGACAGCCTGGTTGTCGACAAAGATGATTTCCTCTCCGCCTATATACTGAGTGAAGAAAGCGGGACGCTCGAAACCTATAAAGATTTCTTCCAGACAAACGAGCCTGTGGGCTCGACGGTCTATAAGAACCAGAAAGGCGACAAGATATACTACGCCCATCCGACAGACGGCGACCGCTACTGCCTCTTCACCCAATCCATGCTGATGGATGAATGGGGAGACGAAAAACAGTTACCGATGAATATCAACAGTAACGATGACGACAACTATCCGTTTGTCCTTCCCGACGGCGCCACGATCTATTACGCCTCCAAAGGGAACGGCTCGATAGGCGGTTACGACCTGTTTGTCACCCGCTATAACATCAACTCCGATACGTATCTGGCCCCGGAGCAGTTGGGCATGCCGTTCAACTCGCCTTACAACGACTATATGATGGTGTTCGACGAGGTGAAGGGATTGGGCTGGTTCGTTTCCGACCGCTTCCAACCGGAAGGCAAGGCCTGCGTCTACCTCTTCATTCCGAACCCCGATCACAAACGGGTGGAAAGTGAAGACATCGATGTGAAACGGGCCCGTGCCGCGATCACCTCTATCCAGGATTCCTGGAAGGAAGGTTCCGACTATGCCGAGCTGATCCGCCTTTCCCATACGGAGATTCCTTACGGGGAAGAAAAGATAGAAAAGGATTTCGAGTTTATCATCGGCAATGACATTGTCTACTATAAGTTGGACGATATCAAAAGCCCGGAAGCAAAAGGATATTACGAAAAGGTGGTCGCCCTCAATAAGCAGATCAAAGAGCTGAACGGAAAGCTGGACGGCCTGCGCGCATCATACGCCCAAGGGAATAAGGCCCGCAAAGACCAGTTGAAGCCGACCATCCTCGAAGCGGAAGAGCAACTGAATTCGCTCATGGATCAACCCGGCGAACTGGAGAAGAAGGCTCGTAATGCAGAAATCAAATATTTGACAAACAAACGATAATACGACTCTTATGTTATTCGAAACGCTTATCATCGCTTTCCTTATGGTTGTGGCCATCGTGCTCGTCCTGCTGGAAATATTCATGTTGCCGGGAATCACGGTGGCAGGTGTAGGAGGCTTCCTCTTTGCAGCCGGAGGACTGATCTATGCCTACTCGGTAAGCGTATGGATGGGAAACATAACGTTAGGCGTTTCGCTTTTGGTGTTTATCGCTTCATTTGCGTGGCTGCTGCGCTCCAAATCGTTCAACCGGGTGGCTCTGAAAACGGATGTAGACTCGAAGTTAGTGTCCAGTCGGGATTTAGGAATCGTGCCGGGTGACGAAGGGATAACGCTTTCCCGCCTCGCTCCTATCGGCAAAGCCCGTATCAAAGGGATCACGGTGGAGGCCAAGTCGATGGACGAACTGATCGACGAAGGCACACCGGTCGAGGTGATGCGCGTAGACGGTTACAACGTTCTGGTAAAAAGGAAAAATAATTCATAATTCATAACTCATAATTCTATTCACATGGAAATGACCTTTGTTCCGATAGCCCTACTGGGCGCAGCGATACTGCTGTTGGTTATATTCTTTTATTATGTGCCGTTCCTGCTGTGGATCTCGGCAAAAGTTTCGGGTGTCAACATTTCGCTGATACAACTCTTCCTGATGCGTATCCGTAATGTACCGCCTTACATCATCACCCGTGCCATGATCGAAGCCCACAAAGCCGGTCTGAAAACATTGACCCGTGATGAGTTAGAAGCGCACTACCTGGCTGGCGGACACGTGGAAAAGGTTGTCCATGCCCTGGTTTCGGCCTCCAAAGCAAACATAGACCTGCCTTTCCAGATGGCTACCGCTATCGACCTGGCCGGACGTGACGTATTCGAAGCCGTGCAGATGTCTGTAAACCCGAAAGTGATCGACACGCCTCCTGTGACTGCCGTTGCCAAAGACGGTATCCAGTTGATCGCCAAAGCGCGTGTAACGGTTCGTGCCAATATCAAGCAGTTAGTCGGTGGTGCAGGCGAAGAGACAATCCTGGCCCGTGTAGGCGAAGGTATCGTTTCGTCCATCGGTTCGTCCGAAAGCCACAAGACGGTATTGGAGAATCCGGATTCCATCTCCAAGCTGGTACTCCGCAAAGGGTTGGATGCCGGGACTGCTTTCGAAATCCTCTCCATCGACATCGCCGATATAGATATAGGTAAGAACATCGGCGCCTTCCTTCAGATGGACCAGGCACAGGCCGACAAGAACATTGCCCAGGCAAAAGCCGAAGAACGTCGTGCGATGGCCGTTGCACTCGAACAGGAAATGAAAGCCAAAGCGCAGGAAGCCCGCGCCAAAGTGATCGAAGCCGAAGCACAGGTTCCGCAAGCTATGGCAGATGCATTCCGTTCCGGCAACTTAGGCGTCATGGACTACTATAAAATGAAGAATATCGAGGCTGACACCAGCATGCGCGAAGCAATCGCCAAGCCGGCAAGCACGCCTTCCAAACCGTTAAAGGACTAACAAAGTTATGATTGCACCTTCTGAACTCATCATCAATCCCGATGGCAGTTGCTTTCACCTGCATCTGAGACCGGAACAGTTGGCCGACAAGATTATTATGGTCGGCGATCTTGATCGTGTGAATACGGTTGCGGCTTACTTCGATACGAAAGAGTGCGAAGTGTCGAGCCGCGAGTTCCATACGATCACCGGAACATATAAAGGGAAGCGTATCACAACGCTTTCCCACGGCATCGGGACTGATAATATCGACATCGTCCTGAACGAATTGGACGCATTGGCAAACATCGACTTTGCCACGCGTACCATCAAACCGGACTTCAGGCAACTGACAATGGTACGTGTCGGTACTTCAGGAGGATTGCAACCATTCGTTCCCGTCGGCACATACGTGGCAGCCGAAAAATCGATCGGCTTCGACGGGGTGTTGTATTTCTATGCCGACTCTGCCAAAGTACGCGACAGAGCGTTCGAAGCGGAACTCCTTAAACAGTTAGAGTGGAAACTAAGCGGCATCCAGCCGTATGTCGTTTCGGCCGATCCTTCGCTGGTCGAACAGATCACGCAGGACGACATTATCCGGGGTGTAACGATTGCCGCCAACGGTTTCTACGGTCCGCAAGGCCGCCAACTTCGTCTGCCGCTTGCCGATCCTGAACTGAACCGGAAAATCGAAGCATTCAACTATAACGGCAGGCAGATCACGAACTTCGAAATGGAAAGTTCATCGCTTGCGGGACTGTCCGCCTTGATGGGACACCGGGCAATGACCGTCTGCTGCATCATTGCCGGACGGATTGCCAAAGATATGAACACCGAATACAAAGGTTCCATGACCGGCCTGATCGAAACAGTATTAGACCGGATCTGAGAACCGAATCTTCCCGCCGGTTGTTGACATTATATATAATGTATATGGATCATGGAATGGGGAAAGACTATATTATCATCTTTGGAGTGGGGTAAGTCCATTTCCAACAGAGAAGAGAAAGAGAGAGTGGCGAAGGTCATTTCCTCTATGGTGAATGACGGGGATATTATCGGTGCAGGCTCCGGCTCGACCGCTTACCTGGCATTAACAAAGATTGCTGAAAGAGTCAAAAACGAACAGCTGCGCATCCGAGCTATCCCGACCTCACAGGAGATCCGCATGACTTGCGCCCGCTTAGGGATTCCCGTCGCCAGCCTGTGGGAACATAAACCGGATTGGACATTCGACGGCGCTGACGAAATAGATACGGAGCACAACATGATAAAAGGGCGCGGCGGAGCGATGTTTAAAGAGAAGTTATTGATCAGTTCCAGCCCCCGGACCTATATTATCGCCGATCCTTCCAAGATGGTCACGAAGTTAGGCACCCGCTTTCCGGTTCCCATAGAGATATTTCCCGAAGCACTTACTTACGTGGAAGAAGTACTCCGGGCTTATAATCCAAAAGAGATCAAATTAAGAATGGCAGAGGGGAAAGATGGTCCCGTAATCACGGAGAACGGAAACCTGGTTCTCGATGCCTGGTTCGACAACATTCCCGATAATTTAGAGAGATCGATCAAATCGATTACCGGAGTTATCGAAAGCGGACTGTTCATGCACTACAACGTGCAGATCATCTCATAAAGCCCTGGTCTTTCAAGACCTTCAACAAGACATCCGAGAAATATTCATTGTTGGCCTTCGTATAGCGCACATCCGTAAATACCTGGGCCAATGTTTCTTTCTCATTCTCCCGTACGAATTGTTTGTTAACCTCCAGCTCTTCTTTGTCGTGGTACAACGCATCGATAGAGGCAGGCGTATAATCCGTATAAGTTTCCTGATGGATAACAGCTTCGAGCGGCAGGCGTTCTACCTGTTCAGGCATTCCATCCGGATAACCGACCGTCACTGTTACGATAGGCACAACCAGACGGGGAAGCGAGAGGGCTTCAATAATCTTATCCGCATTATAGGCAGTCGTTCCCAAGTAACAGATTCCCAACCCTTTTTCTTCCGCAGCCGTGCAGAAACACTGTGCAAACAGCATCGCATCGATTGTAGAAGCGATAAAAGTCTGAAAGTTGTCGAAACCGGCCACAGCCTTACGTTGCTCCGCCCACTTGACAAAGCGGTTGGCATCGGCACAGAAAGTCAGCACAACCGGAGCCGTCGTAATCATCGGCTGATTGAAATGGGCGGGAGACAGCTTTTCCTTATTCGCCTTATCGCGGGTAATGACGACGCTATATAACTGCATATTTCCCGTATTAGAGGCACGGGCCGCAATCTCTAACAATTCATTCAGCAATGTATCCGGGATGTCCTGAGTCGTATATTTACGGATCGTCCGTCTGTTTTTCATACTTTCCAGCATAACTTAGTTTATTTAGTTTATGACATAATCTATTAATAACATAGGCCGAACGCCCAGATAGGAATCTTGTTCCCTACGCTTTTCGGCTGTCCGTGAATAGCGGCAAAGGCATTCTCAACATCTTTGATCCGCTCATAATCCATCAACGGATCACCGATCATAAATGTATATTTGTCATTCACCCGGTAATCGCCATTCAGCAATAGCTCGACCGTTCCGCAGTTCGACATCTGATCGACAAAAAAGGTTTCACCGAGATAGACACGTTCCATTTCCCGGAAAAAGCTTGCCATCAGATTAGTATTCGCCGTAAACGACCGGTAGGAACGGGCCAAGCCCCCATCTTCTTTTGTCGCCTGCAAAAGCCGGAGGACACCAATCTCCTCTGTATAATCCAGCAATTTATGTATTTGTGCATTATCCGATTCATATTTAGACATCAGAGCTTGCACGCGGGGAACTTCGGGAGCGTCTGTACCAAGATGTACCAGCATTTGTTTCATCTTACGGAACATACCGGCATTCATAGGATGAACAGATGGCAGATCTACATCGATCGAATCACGGATCATATCTTGCAGGCGGAAGATAAAGGCATCCGGATCTTCCCAATAGAATGGATAGCAACCATGTTCCAGATAATTCCGGAAGATCGGAACGACATTGATCTCATCCATCACCTGCTGGGTAACTTCTGCATGATTGAGCAACAATTCATCCAGGGGCACCGGTTTGAGATCCAGCGCTCCTTCATAAGACAAATATTCACGGAACGACATCGTATGCAACGTATACCAATCGCCTTTTTCTCTAAAAGACGATTCCATCTTATCTCCCTCAACCAATAAAGGTGCGGCAAAAACGATCTGCATCTCCGGATAAGCTTCATATAAACGTTCTATCGCCTGTGTCCAATTCCCATAACGGTGAACACTGTCCAGAAAAAGATGCCGGCCGCCATCCTCATAAAAATTTTTAACTGTTTCGGGCAACATATTCCGCTCCTGAAACCAAATATTATCGAGCGACAAATACAATGCTTCATCCGAATCCCCATAAGTGGATTTGATATACTGAAGCAACAAGGTCGTTTTTCCTACACCTTTTGCGCCGAAAAAACCGATCAACCTCTTGTCCCACTTGACCTGCCGGGATAAATAACGTTGGAAACCCAAATTGACACCCTTGAGCAATTGCTCATGGTTTAGCCGAAACATGTCCATACTATAACTGATTTGAGACAAAAATACTATATTAAAGCCAATCTACAAAACCAACAACTCACAGGAAGAATAGTTTTTTTCGTACCTTTGCATTCCTAAACCAATAAACAAATGGAAGCATCTAAAGTTTATTTCACCAATCTCCGCACTACTCCGTCCAGTAATCTGCTGGACAAGATGGAGCGTCTTGTAAAACGTGCCGGGATAGCAAACATTGATTTCCAGAATCAATTCACAGCGATTAAGATCCATTTCGGCGAGCCGGGAAACCTGGCATACATCCGTCCGAACTATGCTGCCCGGATGGCAACGTTACTTCGTAGCCTCGGGGCAAAGCCTTTCCTTACTGATTGTAACACGTTATATTCCGGCCGTCGCGCCAATGCTGTAGATCATTTGGAGAGTGCCATGGAAAACGGTTTCAACCCCATCTCCGCCAAGTGCGATGTAATCATTGCTGACGGCCTGAAAGGGACGGAATACCGCGAAATTGAAATTAACGGCGAGTATTGCCAAGCGCCTAAAATCGGTTCTGCCATTGCTGATGCGGACATCGTCATCACGATGAACCACTTCAAAGGGCATGAACAAACCGGATTCGGCGGCGCTTTAAAGAACATCGGCATGGGATGCGCCAGCGTCGGCGGCAAGCTGGAACTTCATTCGGCTTCACAACCCAGAATCGACATCGAAAGTTGCAAAGGTTGCAATATCTGTGTCAAGCATTGCCGCCACGATGCCATTCATCTGAATGCGTCGCATAAAGCAGAGATCGACTACACGAAATGTGTCGGTTGCGGCCAGTGCGTTGCCCTCTGCCAATACGACGGCGCCGTCATGGGTGAAGGGGATACCTCCGAACGTTTGAATTACAAGATTGCCGAATATTCCAAAGCAGTATTGTTGGGCAAAGAGCATTTCCACGTCAGCTTCATCATGAACGTATCGCCGGAATGTGACTGTTGGAATCATAATGACGCGGCTATCATTCCGGATTTGGGTATCGCTGCCTCTTTTGATCCGGTTGCATTGGATAAGGCTTGTGCCGACATGGTGATCAAAGCTCCGATCCTGGAAACAGGGAACCGTCTTTCAGACGCTCCACACCACGACCATCTGGAAGATTGTGACAAGTTCCACATCATGCACCCGGAAACTAACTGGCAAGCCGGCCTGGAACATGCCGAAAAGATCGGCCTGGGAACACAACAGTATGAATTAATAACCGTATAAACCCGTAGGGGCGGTTCGCGAACCGCCCTCTATTATTTATTCACATGATCAATCAAGATACTATCTGCGCCGTGTCAACCGCCCCGGGAGCCGGGGGAATTGCCGTTATCCGTGTCTCCGGACCGGAGGCAATCGTTATCTGTAACACGATATTCGTACCGCGTACAGCAGGGAAAGACCTGCTGTCACAGAAAGCCTATACGTTGCGCTATGGTAGTATCCGGCGTGGAGAAGAACTGATTGACGATGTTCTGATCGCTCTCTTCCGCGCCCCCCACTCTTTTACAGGTGAAGATACGGTCGAGATCACATGCCACGGTTCTGTTTATATCCAGCAGCAGATCATGCAACTCCTGATCGAAAGCGGTTGCCGTTCCGCCCTGCCCGGTGAATATACACAACGTGCCTTCATGAACGGCAAGATGGACTTGAGCCAGGCGGAAGCTGTCGCCGACCTGATCGCGTCGACATCGGCAGGCCAACATCGACTGGCACTAAACCAGATGCGCGGAGGTTTCAGTAATGAATTAAGGAGTCTGCGTGAACAGCTTTTACATATTACTTCCCTGATGGAACTGGAACTGGATTTCAGCGACCACGAAGAGCTGGAGTTTGCCGACCGTAGTGAGCTGAGTGCTTTAGCAGCTCATATCGAAACGGTCATATCGCGTCTGGCTAATTCTTTCAGTGTCGGGAATGCAATCAAGAATGGTATTCCGGTTGCGATTATCGGTGAGACCAATGCCGGAAAATCCACTCTATTAAACGCTTTACTGAACGAAGAGAAAGCAATCGTAAGCGATATCCACGGTACGACGCGTGACGTAATCGAGGACACGATCAACATTCAAGGCATCACCTTCCGTTTCATCGATACTGCCGGTATCCGCGAAACGCGCGATGCCATTGAAAGTATCGGTATCGAACGTACGTTCCAGAAACTCGACCAGGCAAACATCGTCCTTTGGATGATAGATGCCACCGATGCTTCTACACAGGTCGCCCAATTATCCGCGAAGATCCTACCCCGTTGCGAAGGTAAACAGTTAATCCTCGTTTTCAACAAAGCCGACCTCGTTACCGATACATCCGGCATCATCCCCGCCGGCCTTCCCGAAAACGTTCAATCCATTTTTATCTCCGCCAAGCAAAAAGAGAATATCAACGAGTTGCAGGATCTATTAATCCAAGCTGCCCATATCCCTTCTTTGTCCCAAAACGACATCATCGTCACCAACATCCGCCACTACGAAGCCTTAACCCACGCCCTCACCTCCATCCACCGTGTCCAGGAGGGCTTATCCGCCAACCTCTCCGGCGATTTCATCTCCCAAGACCTCAGAGAATGCATTTTCCACCTTTCAGACATTGTAGGCGAGGTTACGACGGACCAGGTACTGGGGAATATATTTGAGAGGTTTTGCATCGGCAAATAAAAGAATACATCAAATCTTCTTATTTTTGTATATATTAGAGGGTTATGTTAAGGCAAATCGAGACATAGAATAAAAGAAAAGTAAAAAGATAACATAATATAAATCATGACAGACAAACTCGACCTATTATCAAAAGAAGAACTTAAAGACTTGATCAGAATATACGCGAAGAACATCTATGCCCTTGACGGAGTGTGGTTCCAATCTGTGGAAGAGAAGAGCGGTATGGAGGAGGCGATGTGGCATGACAAGAATGCATGGGTAAAATTCACCCGGACGGAAGCCAAAAGGATTAAGAACTTCCTGAATCTTCCGGACAAAGCTGGCCTTGAGGGATTGGAGAAGGCATTGGCAATAAGATTTTCTGCATTGTCGAATCCTTCTGTCAGTATCTTTAGGGAAGGAGATTCTCTTATATATCGCATAAATGAATGCAGAGTACAATCTGCCCGAAAGGCAAAAGGCATGCCGTTTCATCCTTGCGCACCGGTTGGTTTCATCGAACATGACGGGTTTGCACGCGTTATCGATGAAAGGATCGTTACCGAAATGATAAGTTGCTATCCGGAGGTTACCGATCAGGGATGTGCCTGCTGTTGGAAATTCACATTAAAACACTCAGCACCGGATTAGACCGGCATAGCATTTTTTTACGCATCATGGACATGCTACAAAAATCACAACTAAAGCCTTACTCCTCTTTCGAAAAACGAAATATCAAAAGACATATTTACGCCAATCCTTACTCAAAGTCACCACTCCTTTCTTTTTGCTTGTAATTAGACAAAGCGGTCACTTATTCCAACCTGCTTTTCGACACTAAGATATTGTTTTCTTACTTTAAATTTGCAAATGCTGTGTAAATGGCAGTAATTAATTAAAAAAGGAAAGGATCAATGATGAAAAATCACGTTTTAGACGAACTGACTACGATCATAAAAGAACGAATACCCAAAGGGCAGAATCTTGCCAACTACCTGACAGATGCTTTATGTCTGGGAAAGGAAGCTGTTTATCGCAGGCTGCGGGGAGAGGTTGCATTTACCATCAATGAGGTCGCACTTCTTTCCAACAAATTAGGGATCTCTATTGACCAGATTATCGGGAATCATTTCTCAAACAAAGTCACTTTCGACTTGAACCTGCACAGTTCAGCCAATGCATTGGAAAGTTATTACGACATTGTCAACCGCTATCTTCAAATATTCAACTATGTAAAAGCAGATGACAGTACTGAAGTGTATACAGTTTCCAATGTCCTTCCTTTCACTCTCTATTCTTCCTACAAATACCTGTCCAAATTCCACCTTTGTCGCTGGATGTATCAGAACGGACAATTAAAAATACCTAACTCTCTGTCGGAAACGAAAATCGATAATCGAATAATAGATATACACAGGCAGTTAGGCGATGCCACAAGACAATGCAGAAAGACTTACTTCATCTGGGATACCAATATTTTCCTGACATTCATCGAAGAAATTAAATACTTCGCCTGCCTCAGTCTCGTTTCACAAGATGATATCGTTCACTTAAAAGAAGAACTCCACCATTTGCTCGACTCCATGGAGGCATTATCGATCAAAGGAGAGTTTTCCGAGAACAAGGAAATCTATATTTACCTGTCCAATATCCATTTCGAAGCATCATACAGCTACATCGAAAAGCATGATTTCCAGATCAGCATGATACGTGTATACTCCATCAACTTAATGGACTCGCAAAGCCCGCATATCTGCCAGATGCAACGAAACTGGATTCAATCCATGAAACGCCATTCCGTCCTGATATCGGGAAGCGGAGAGGCGCAACGCATACCTTTCCTCAAAAAGCAGCACGCGATAGTGGACTCCTTATAAAATAGGCCGACTATTGCTTTTATTGAAATAACAATTACCCGACTTGAGTATAAATATGGAATTTATTTCTACATTTATGCCCCAAACAGGTGTAATATGGAATACAGAATATTAGATAAAAGAGAGTTCAAGCAGGCTGCGGATCTCTCTTTAGAGGTATTTACGCAATGCGGCACGCAAGATTTCAATGCCGATGGGCTGGAGACTTTCAAAAGTTTCATTTATAGCGATGAGCTAATGGACGAACTTACCATTTACGGAGCTTTTGAACAACAAACATTAATCGGCGTTTTAGGAACCAAGCGCGACGGAGTCCATATTTCATTATTTTTCATCCAACCGGCATATCACCGAAAGGGAATCGGACAAAAGTTATTCAATCTTGCAATCCAGGACAGGCCCGTTTCGGAAATGACCGTCAACTCTTCTTCGTATGCCATCGAGGTATACAAAAGGTTTGGCTTCAAACCAATAGCAGAAGAACAAGAGACAAACGGGTTAAGGTATACACCGATGAGACGAAATTCCATTTAAAAGCAACAGCATCATGGCAGACAACTATCTGGAGAAGAAATACGAAGAATTCCAATCCCGCAAATCCGCCGGGACACGTACAGGCAGCGGCAAGAAGACAGCGACTATCCATAAAACCAGAAGAGTATTCGTTACCGGGGGCGCCGAAGGAATCGGCAAAGCGATCGTGAAAGCGTTCCGTTCGGCCGGACACCGGGTAGCCTTCTGCGACCGGAACGAGACGGCAGGAAAAGAGACGGCGTTGAGGACAGGGACAACCTTCTTCCACGCAGACGTCAGCGATAAAGAAGCATTGGAAGATTGCATGCAGCAACTTTTCGACGAATGGGGAGACATCGACATCCTGATTAATAACGCAGGTATCAGCCAGTTCGCCCCTATTACGGAAACCAGCGTGGACGACTTCGACCATATCCTGTCCGTCAACCTTCGGCCGGTATTTATCACCTCCCGCCAGCTTGCCCTTCATCGCCAGTCGCAAACGCCGCCCAATCCGTTCGGCAGGATTGTCAACATCTGCTCTACACGCTACCTGATGAGCGAGCCCGGCAGTGAAGGATATGCGGCTTCCAAAGGCGGCATCTACTCGCTGACACACGCCCTGTCGCTCTCGCTTGCCCAATGGCACATCACTGTCAATTCAATCGCACCGGGTTGGATACAAACGCATGACTACGAACAGCTTCGGCCCGAAGACCACACCCAGCATCCTTCCGGACGGGTCGGGAAACCGGAAGATATCGCCCGTACATGCGTCTTCCTCTGCCAGGAAGAAAACGACTTCATCAACGGCGAGAACATCACGATCGACGGAGGGATGACAAAGAAAATGATTTATATAGAATAGTCCTTCCGGAAACTACGGCAGCTAATCTCCGCGCCATTATTTTGCCAAAGGTTTGCCACTGGCTTGGCAAAGTTTTGCCACCCTTATGGCAGAGCTTTGCCATCGGCATGGCAGAGTTGTGCCATAAGCATGGCAGAGTCTTGCCAATACGATGGCAAAAGCAATGGATAATTAGAACTCCGCGGGCTTCTCTACTTCAATCAGTTGACCGGACACCGGATGCAGGAATGCCAGATACTCGGCATGCAGGTAAAGCCTTTCAGACTTCTTTCCGTACAACTCGTCGCCAACGATCGGGGCATCCAACCCGAGGGGATGGGCGGCATGGACACGCAGTTGATGCGTGCGTCCGGTCTGTGGGAAGAACAAGACACGGGAGCGGTGCGCCTCACAGGCCAGCACTTCGAACAGGGTAACGGCCGGCTTCCCATTTACTTCGTCCACCACCTGGCGCGGGCGGTCTTCCGGATCAGGGCGAAGTGGTAGGGCGATCGTGCCTTTTGGCTGTTTGACGAGACCGTCGAGCAGGGCGACATAGCGCTTCCTGACCGTCCGGTTCTTGAATTGTGCCTGCAGGTTTTGATGCACCTCTTTTGTTTTAGCGATGAGCAAAAGGCCGGAGGTCGCCATATCCAGCCGGTGCACAATCATAGGGCCGGTCGCCGACGGATAGATTCTCCGGACCCGCTGGTAGACGGAATCGACGTCCAGTTTTCCCGGGACCGAGAGCATACCGGCGGGCTTGTTCACAACTAACAGCCATTCGTCTTCGTAAAGGATATCGAGCTGCGCGCCGCGGTGGGAGTCGTTTTGCAACGGATTATCCTCTACTTGCAATCCCTGCAACATGTGTTTCAGGATCGGTTCGCATTTCCCCTTGCAGGCAGGATAATAATAACCGTGCCGACGAATCTCGTTCTTAGGAGAATCTCCCCACCAGAACTCGGCCATTGCGACAGGCTGCAAGCCGTTCAGGTAGGCATATTGCAAAAGTTTAGGGGCCGCACATTCGCCTGCTCCGGCGGGTGGGACCTTTTGGGCTGTGTCTTTGAAGATGTCACACAGATCCCGTTTCCCGCCATGAGCATTCAGCATTTGAAACTGTTCGAACAAGCGCTGCTGGAGGGCGGCGGAGCGGGTCTTACGTTCTGTGCGCAACCGTTCTATCTCGTTTTCAAAGGTTTCCACCTCTACTTGCAGGGAGGCGAGGCGGGTGTTCCAGTGTTGCTTCAGCCGCTTCAGTTCGGCTTTCTGGAACTGGCTCTCGCGCGTCAGGGATTCAAGAGCGGCTGCGTCCGGATGATTCTGCCGCATCCGCTCCCGCTTCTCCTTTGCTTCCTTCATCTGCTTCTTCATCTCGTCCAGGGCTTGCCCGGCAAGAAGGGTTTCGGCGGATAGCTGTCGCTTGCGTTCCGCATACTGCGCATCTTCCTGCAATTGCCTGATCCGTGCGTTGATAGCCGATATATGTTCTTCCTCGATTCCGAAGAATCCGCCCGGTTCCTGCACATCGTAGACGGGAGGGACAAAGTAAGCATGCTGGTTGCTGCCCGCCAGAATGCCGGAAAAGGCGGCAAGGAAACCGATTTCTCCTCCTTCGGTCCGGACAACTAAGACGCCGAACATCTTTCCTTTCCTCAACTCCTCCTGCCAGGCGCCATTGGCGGCAAGGTAGCGCTGCACCTCTTCCGCCGCCTTTACACAAAGGGGATGAGGCGTATAATGAAACGGATAGGTGAACTTGTCCGGCAACGAAATCTGAGCGGTATCACCTGCAAAAGAGTGAAGTTTGTCCATGCTTTTCCTGTAATCAAAACGTTTTACGGGGCAAAAGTAAAGGAAATTTTTGGACAGGTCTGATTAATCCATTAGTTTTGTGACGAATCAATTTCAGACCAATTTAATAAAGTGTTTTAACAGACCATGAACAAACTTCTTATCGCCTTATTAGGCGCCACCCTTTTCACAGGGACAAGCGTTGCGCAGCAACAGACCTATTTCACCAATCCCGTCATTCACGGGGATGTTGCCGACCCGTCGATCATGCGGATCAACGACACTTATTATGCCACCGGTACATCTTCCGAATGGGCGCCCTATTATCCGGTCTTCTCCTCCACGGACCTGGTCAACTGGAAACAAACCGGACATATATTCACGGAACAGCCGGAATGGACCAAGTCGTCGTTCTGGGCTCCGGAATGGTTCTATTACAAAGGGAAGGTCTACGTCTATTACACGGCGCGGATGAAGTCGAACAACACCTCTTACATCGGTGTCGCCGTAGCCGACTCTCCTACCGGTAAATTCAAGGATCACGGGCCGCTCGTCCAGTTCGAGAAGGAGGCGATAGACGCTTTTGTCATGGAAGACAAGGGGGAACTCTACATCACCTGGAAAGCATACGGACTGGCCAACCGCCCGATCGAGCTGTTGGCCAGTAAGCTGACACCGGACGGGCTGAAACTGGCGGGCAAACCGTTCAGCCTGCTTCGTGACGACGAACGACGGGGTATGGAAGGACAACAATGGTTCAAGAAGGACGGCTATTATTATCTGCTTTATGCCATTAACGGCTGCTGCGGCCCAAACAGCGACTATGCCGTCGCAGTCGCCCGCTCCCGTAAACTTGAAGGGCCGTATGAGAAATACGAAGGAAACCCGATCCTGCACGGAAGCCAGGACATCCTTTCCATCGGCCACGGCACGATGACGACGACTCCCGACGGACGGATGTTTTACCTCTGTCATGCCTACTTGCCGGGCAGTGGCTTCTATCAGGGCCGCCAGCCTTACTTGCAGGAATTACGGTTCGGAGAGGACGGCTGGCCTCATTTTGTAACCGGGGAATATGCAAGCCTGGTACAGCCGATGCCTTTCACGGATTGTGTGCAGGAACCAGTCACCGACTTCTTCGACGATTTCAACGGTGCAAGCCTTCGTCCGGAATGGAGCTGGAATTATCCGTATGCCGACGTTAAGACCGAAATAAAGTCCGGCAGGTTGCTGTTGAGCGGTTCTCCGAAAGCGGAGTTCAAGAGCGGCGAGGCTCTCTGTCTCCGTCCGGCTGCATCCGACTATACGCTGGAAACGGGAGTCTCAAACCGGAATGACAGTTGGAAAGGAATCACCATGTATGGCGACAACAGTTGCTACCTGGCCTTCGGATGTGTCGGCGAACGCTTGCAACTGAAGACTGTCCGCGAGGGGAAAGAGCAACTATTAGCAGACCTGCCGCTTCCCTGCCCGGCCTTGCATCTGCGCATGGAGGTAAAAGACGGGCTTCCCTTCCTGTTCGCATGGAGCAAAGACGGCAAGAACTGGTCTGACCTCAGTCATGGCTTATCAGACGAAACGATACGTTCCCTTATTCGCTGGGACCGCGTAGCCCGTCCGGGCCTTTACCATGAAGGGGATGCAAAGGCTCCGGCCGTATTCGAATATTGCTCTTTATCCTATCGGTAAGAATCAGAAACCAGCGTTTGCCAGATTCCGCAGAATATTTTCATAGGGGACGATGGAGGACTTGCGCAAAAGAACTCCGTCCTCCCCATGCATATTTCCCTGGACAGGCAAGCACAGGCTCAGGCAAGGGATTCCCGGCCTGTCCGAACCGGCTCCTCTATTGTATTCCCAGGTCTCATCGGGTTCCGCTTCATGAACAAATACGCATGGAGTATTGCTTGCCTGAAGCAATCCGACAATATGATAACCGGTTAATATATCAAACCCGCGGTCATTCTCTATAGAGAAAGCGGCTTCATCCTCCCATCCCTCATTGGTGACATCGAGCACGATAGCCCTGTCTATCCCGCACTCCATCCGGCTCAAGGCCTGCATGATCTCGACGGCCCCTGCCGAATTTTTCTCTTCGTCGCCAGTGAAAGCGATGAGAACGGATGCATCCAGTTCTCCCCGCAGCATCAGGTCAATTACGGCGGCATTAGTCGCACTATTGTCGAATGTGCCTTTCCAACACATATCGGATTCATCTTTGGCAAAACAGTTTATATAAACGCAATCTACATGGGATGAAATAAGAGTCTGGTAAGCATTGGCCTCCCCTGCGGGCTTTCCATACAGCAGGGACAAATTTCCTTCCTCCAGCAATTCATAACCGGAATTATTCAACAATGACTTTATTTCCTGTATCCTGTCTTTCCTTAGAAACCGCATTCCGTCATCCTTACAATCCACCGTCAACCGGTTCAACAATTCTGCATATTCCATGTGTTCCTCCTTATTATAAACCTCTGCATTCATCCTTAGACACGACAAAGATATGACACAAAAGCGAATTAAACTTGGAAGGGAAAGCTGATTTTGTTTAGATTTGCAGAAAAGAACAGACTGAATATGCCATCGACCCGCATCCGACAAGAACAAGAGATTGTCGAGCAAATGATTCGTCTCTATTGCCGTCAGAAAGAGGGGCACAAAGTATTATGTCCGGACTGCATAGAACTCATACAATATGCTCATGCCCGGCTCGCACGTTGCCCTTTCGAGGACAAGAAAACGACCTGCCGGATATGTCCCGTCCATTGCTACAAACCGGATATGCGGAAAAAGATGCAGGAAGTGATGCGTTTTGCTGGTCCCAGGATGATTTTGTATCATCCTATAGCCGCTATCCGGCATTTAATCCAAGAGTTCTTCCATCAATAGAAACCCTTTATTATTCAAAATCCATGCAAGTAAAAATAGACTGGTCAACAATTAGTCCTGAAGAATCGGAAAAGTTAAAAGACGAACTGGCTGAAGTGTGGGAAGCCTCTGTGCGCAGCACGCATCATTTCCTGACGGAGAAGGACATTCTTTTCTATAAGCCACTGGTGCGGAACGAGTATATTCCGGCAGTAGAGTTATACGTCATCCTAAACGGACAAAACCGGATAGCGGCTTTTATGGGATTAAGTGAAGAGCTGATCGAAATGCTTTTTGTACACCCCGAAGAACAGGGGAAAGGATATGGAAAACAGCTAATCGAATTTGCCGTTTACGACAAACATATCTTCAAAGTAGACGTCAACGAGCAAAACGAGAAGGCTACATCTTTCTATTTGAACAGAGGATTTGAAATTGTCGGCAGAGATGAAACCGATCCAAGCGGTAATCCCTTTCCAATCCTGCATCTTGCGTTAAAAGAGATAGAATTGCAAACCACAAATGAAGGTATAAGTATCCGGCAAATCATTTCCGACAAAAAGAAATTCCTGGATCTTTTGCTATTGGCTGACGAACAAGAGTCAATGATAGACCGCTACCTGGAACGGGGAGAGATGTTTGCCCTCTACGACAAGAATATCCTCCGAACAACTTGTGTCGTCACAGATGAAGGTGATGGAACCGCTGAACTAAAAAGCCTTGCGACTTACCCGCAATATCAAAGACAGGGATACGGGAAAAGGTTGGTCCTGTTCCTGTTCGAACACTACCGGGGCAGGCAACATACAATGTTTGTCGGCACAGGCGACAGCCCGCAGACTGTCCCTTTCTATGAAGATTGTGGTTTCACCTACTCCCACCGTGTCAAAAACTTTTTTACAGACAACTACGACCATCCGATCTTCGATGAAGGCCGGCTGTTGGTGGATATGGTTTATCTCCGGAAAGAACTTACCGGTAACAAACTGGTAACAAAACCGGATACAAAATAGGGAATATATAGTTGAATATGATCAAACAAAAAAGGCCGATAGTCGAACTATCAGCCTTTTTTGTGGAGATGGAGAGATTCGAACTCTCGTCCAAACGAGGAACTAATCTGCTTTCTACATGTTT
>URZO01000078.1 GCA_900552465.1 uncultured Parabacteroides sp.
TGCAAATATATGTATTGCCTATGTACTATGCAATACATACTACTATGTTTATCCTAATTTAACATTGTTATTGCACAAATCGGGCGATTTTGTGTAAAAAAGAGGCTTGGCTCATGATTAATAGAACAGAAAAGAGTACTTTTGCAACATCAAATCAAAACAAAGGATCATGATTTACTACCACTATGCCGAGTTGATTCATCGTCAGGCGGAGAAATATGGTTCCCGTACAGCATTAAAACATCGTGATAATGCGACCGGGAAATGGTTGAAAATATCTTGGAGGGAGTTTTCAGACAAAGTGATGCTTACGGCTAAGGCCATGGCTGAGTTTGGAATAGAGGTGCAGGAAAACATCGGGGTATATTCGCAGAATATGCCGCAATGCTTATACACTGATTTTGGCGCTTATGCCAACCGGGTGGTTTCGATCCCGATGTATGCCACCAATTCTCCGGGACAAATCGAGTATATCATTAATGATGCCGGCATACATACTTTGTTTGTCGGCGAACAGTTGCAGTACAACAATGCCTTTAAGGTGCAAAAAGACTCGCAGTTCCTGAAGCGTCTGATCATCTTTGATCCCGCTGTCAAACTGAATCCGGAGGATAAGACTTCCGTCTATTTTGATGACTTCCTACGGTTGGGAGACAATGCCCATGTCGAAACGACCGTGAAAATCCGGATGAACGAGGCTGTTCCGGAGGATTTGGCTACCATTATATATACTTCCGGTACGACCGGCGAGTCGAAAGGCGTCATGCTTCATCATTCCAATTATCTGGAAGCGATGCGCATCCACGATATCCGCCTGCCTATGGTTACGGACAGGGATCTTTCCATGTGCTTCCTTCCGTTGACTCACATTTTCGAGAAAGCATGGTCTTACTACTGCTTGCATAAAGGTGTAGCGATTGCCATCAACCAGGACCCGAAGATGATCCAAAAGACATTGCCTGAGGTGCATCCTACGCTGATGTGTAACGTCCCCCGCTTTTGGGAGAAGGTCTATGCAGGTGTGCATGATAAGATCAATTCGTCTTCCCCGGCCATGAAGAAGATCTTTCTGGATGCTATCGAGACAGGCCGCCGGTATAATCTGGAATATAAGAATAAAGGCCTCCCGGCTCCTTGCGGGTTGAAGCTGAAATTTGAGTTTTATAACCGGACTGTCTTTACGCTTCTGAAAAAGGTTTTGGGTATCGAGCGCGGACGCCTTTTCCCAGTAGCGGGTGCACCCCTTTCAGATACGATCAATGAATTCCTGCAATCGGTCAACATCCCGATTGCTTATGGTTATGGATTGAGCGAGACAACGGCAACCGTTTGTTTCTATCCGGAGGTCGGATTCCAGTTCGGCTCTATCGGTGAGGTAATGCCGGATGTACAGGTGAGGATCGATCCGGAGAACAGCGAGATTCTGGTAAAAGGCAAAACCGTGATGTCCGGCTACTATAATAAACCGGCTGAAAATAAAAAAGCATTTACCGAAGATGGGTTCTTCCGTACCGGAGATGCCGGGCGGCTGGAGGGAAATACGCTGTTCTTTACGGAACGTATCAAGGACTTGTATAAGACCTCAAACGGTAAATACATTGCTCCACAGGCAATCGAGATGGCAATGAGCGGAGACAACTTTATCGAGCAGATAGCTGTTATCGGTGATCAGCGTAAGTTTGTCAGCGCCTTGATCGTGCCGGCTTATCCGTTGCTGGAAGAGTATGCCGGGGAGAAGGGACTTACCTTTAATAGCCGTGAAGAGCTTGTCAACCATAAAGAAATTCTCCGTTTGATAGAGACGCACGTGGAGGAGCATCAGAAGAACCTGGCCTCTTACGAGAAAATTAAGCGGTTCACCCTGTTGCCCGAACCGTTTATGATGGGCTGCGAGCTGACGGATACGCTTAAACTGCGCCGTCCCATTGTCCTGCAGAAATATGCGGAACAGATCGAAGCGATGTATGCGGAATAATTTATTATCTTTGCCCTTCAATTACAAAATAAAAGATAAAAGAATATGATCACATCAGACCAACTACACAACGTGTTGGAGCGCGAGCAAGCGCTGAGGGGGTATCTTTGACATAGATGGTAAGACCATCCAGTTAGAAGAAGAAGAATTACGCACCCATGACCCCGGTTTCTGGGAAGACGCCAAACGGGCTGAAGTCCAGATGAAGAAAGTAAAAGAACTGAAAAAGTGGATTGAGCTTTACAACGAGGTTAATGCTGCAGCGGAAGAGTTGCAGTTGGCTTATGATTACGTAAAAGAAGGGATTGTCAGCGAAGAAGAGGTCGATGAGGCCTACGGCAAAGCAATCCAATTGGTGGAAAGCCTGGAATTCCGCAATATGTTGCGCCAGGAAGCCGACCAGATGAGCTGCGTGTTGAAGATCAATTCCGGAGCCGGCGGTACGGAAAGCCAGGACTGGGCTTCGATGTTGCTTCGTATGTACACTCGTTGGGCGGAGTCGAACGGCTACAAGATCTCGGTTGCCAACTATCAGGAAGGGGATGAAGCCGGAATCAAAACGGCGACTCTCAATATCGAAGGCGATTACGCCTACGGTTACCTGAAAGGGGAGAACGGCGTGCATCGTTTGGTCCGTGTTTCTCCTTATAACGCGCAGGGTAAGCGAATGACTTCGTTTGCGTCTGTATTCGTAACCCCGTTGGTCGACGATACGATTGAAGTGAAGATCGACCAGGCTGCTATCTCTTGGGATACCTTCCGTTCGGGTGGTGCCGGCGGCCAGAACGTCAACAAGGTAGAGTCCGGTGTACGTTTGCGCTATCAGTTTAAAGACCCTTATACGGGCGAAGAAGAAGAGATCCTGATCGAGAACACGGAGACGCGCGACCAGCCCAAGAACCGCGAGAATGCCATGCGCCAGTTGCGTTCAATCTTGTATGACAAGGAATTGCAGCACCGTATGGAAGAGCAGGCGAAGGTGGAAGCCGGCAAGAAGAAGATCGAATGGGGATCGCAGATCCGCAGTTATGTCTTCGACGACCGCCGCGTGAAAGACCATCGTACCAACTACCAGACATCTGATGTCAACGGCGTGATGGACGGTAAAATCGACGATTTCATCAAGGCCTACCTGATGGAATTCGGCGCTGAGGAAGCTGCTGAAAAGTAAGTTTTCCCTATTAACACTTGCATATCTCGATTATAAGTCGTAATATTGCACCCGATTTCAGAGCGACGCTCTGAACAGGTCCTATAGCTCAGTTGGTTAGAGCACCTGACTCATAATCAGGGAGTCCTTGGTTCAAGCCCAAGTGGGACCACAAAAAAGCAGTTGCATAGTTTTGCAACTGCTTTTTTGTTTATGGTGATACGGTTGACGCATCTACTTTAGAAAAGCAGTACAAGGATGTATTAAGCGGTTATCGTACTTGCAAAGAGCTGAACTTTTCCGATATTTGTTTTTCCGAAAATATCTATCACTCTATCACTAATTGCCATTAATGCATTGATAGTCAATTGTAACCTTAGTGATAGATGCCGTTTTTTATCTATCACTTGTCTATCAATCCTCTATCACTACCGTAAAGGATATTTTCAATGCTCGCTGTCTATACGGCTGTTAATTAGTTGGTTGTGTGTCAAGAAGGGTAAATCGCCTCTATTTGAAAAGTTGAAATTCAAATGTAAAAACGACGTTAATTATAGTGAAAAGGTTTCGGCTCTCTCTATTCATTATGGCAGAGTAACAGACCAAACTATCGGGAACAGGTATACAAAACTGCGATAAGTAAGCAGATAATGTCCCTTACACCCCTATGTTTACATCTTTTACATCCGGATTTACAATCTTTTACATGGGGATGTGCATGCATCGGACACCCGGATGTGCAGGAGTTTTTCCGCCTAATTGATTGAAAATTAGTTATATGTTTATCAAGTATGGATCATGACTTTTACGACAACCCTCCTGTTTGCTTCTGCCAAGGGAATAATAACGAACGATAAGTATTATTTAAAGAATAATGGAAGCCGTTAGGAGTGGTAATCAGGGATATTTGTGTAAATTTGCCCGGAAATAAAAGAGTTTATGGAAGTAAAAATTATAAATAAGTCCCACCATCCGTTGCCACAGTATGCGACTCCGCTCTCGGCCGGGATGGATATCCGTGCAAACCTGACAGAACCGGTCGTGTTGAAACCGCTTGAACGTAAACTGATCCCGACTGGATTGTATATCGCACTGCCGGAAGGATACGAAGCCCAGATGCGCCCTCGCAGCGGCCTGGCATTGAAACATGGCATCACGCTGCTGAACACGCCGGGTACGATCGATGCCGACTATCGAGGCGAAATCGGCATTATCCTGATCAACCTTTCTTCCGAACCATTTACGGTCAATGACGGCGAACGTATTTGCCAGATGGTCATCACGACCCATAGCCAGGTGGCCTGGCAGCCGGTGGAAGCGCTGGACGACACCGAACGGGGAGCCGGAGGGTTCGGCCATACGGGGAAATAATGGGGAATTGAAAATTGAGAATTGAGAATTGAGAATTGAAAATTAAAAATGCGATGCTAAGACGGCTGATTACGATATCTCTATTTATCTTGCTGGCAGTGGGCATCCGGCCCCTGATGGCGCAGGACTCCGCGACGGAGACACCGCATAAGGCAGCCCGGATCAGTGCGGAAGACCAGCGGAAATTCGACTACTTCTTTTATGAAGGACTGAACCTGAAGACGGCAGGAAAGTTTGATGCCGCCTACGATGCTTTTAACCATTGTCTAGCAATCGACTCGACCGCTTCGGCCGTACTATACGAACTCTCTTCCTTTTACGCCCAGTTGAACCGTCCGGAGAAGTCACTGGATATGTTGCGGAAGGCGGTTGCCTACAGTTCCGATAACTTCACCTACCGTCTGGCGCTGGCGGCGATGAGCCGCAACCTCGGCATGTTCGGCGAAGCGGCCGAAGAGTATGAGAAGCTGGTAAAAGATTATCCCGGAAAGCCGGAACTGAACTATTACCTGGCGGATGCGCTCACGCAGGAAGGCGAGTTGGGCGAGGCGATCGAGGCCTACGATGCGCTCGAGTCGTCGATCGGCATGAACGAGGCGCTCTCCATGCAAAAATACAAGCTCTATAATGCTTTGGAACAGACCGCCAACGCCTTTAAAGAGGTGGAAAAACTGGCCGCCAAGTTCCCGATGGAATCCCGCTACCAAATCATTCTGGGCGATCTGCATCTGGAAAAGAACGACACCGTCAAGGCGTTGGAATATTACAAAAAGGCGCACGCTATCGACCCTGAAAGCCCCTATTATATCGTCTCGATGGCAAACTATTACGAGGCGGTAGGCAATAAGGATGCTGCCGAGACGCAGATACGCAACGCGTTGGTAAACGAGAAGCTGGATGTCGAAACGAAGGTAGGCATCCTTTCCCGCTATATCCTCAAACTGCAACAGACCAAGAAAGGAACGGAAAGTGCGAACGCCCTGTTTCAGACCTTGCTGGAACAGCATCCCGAAGATATCGACCTGAAGCAGATGTACGGCGGCTTGCTTATCGCACAGGGGAAGAACGACGAGGCCCGTTTCCAGTTCCAGTTGATTACCGAGATGGAGCCGTCCGATGCCACCGCCTGGCAGCAGCTTCTGAATCTGGCTTTGAAGGCGGAAGACATTCCCGAAGTGATTCGTATCTGTACGCGTTGCCAGGAACTCTTTCCGGATGCGCCGGAATACTATTTCTACCTCGGAATCGCTTATTTCCAGCAAGAGAAATATCAGGAAGCGTTGGACACCTATAAGGCGGGACTGGATATCATTCCGGAAACAAACCTGGGCTTGAAGTCGGACTTCTACGGACAGATCGGCGATATCTACTATCAGATCAAGAATATGCCTGAAGCCTATAAAGCCTATGATGAGGCCCTGAAATACAATGACAAGAATGTGGTTGTCCTCAACAACTATGCCTATTTCCTCTCTTTAGAAAAGAAAGACCTGAAAAAGGCGGAACGGATGAGTGCGCAGGCTGTGAAGCTGGAACCAAACAACTCGACTTATCTCGACACTTATGCCTGGATATTCTTTGTTCAGGGTAATTATACACTGGCAAAAATCTATATCGAAAGTGCCGTGGCAAACGATACGACCAAAAGTTCGGAACTGATAGACCACTACGGCGACATCCTCTTTATGAGCGGCGACAAGGAGAAGGCCCTCGAACAGTGGAAGAAAGCTAAAGAGATGGGGAAAGTGAGTGACGTGCTGGACCGCAAGATTGCAGAAGAAACTTATATAGAAGAGGAGGTTCCGAATGAATAAGACAAACCTAACCCTCGCCTTCGTCCTTTTTACAGCTTTGCTCCTGACAGGTTGTAAGACAACTAAGAAAGTCGGGACCGTTGAAGCCGGCGGGGCGAAAGCGCATAACGAATTTTTCGAGCTTGTACAGGAACAGGCGTTCCGCTACGAAACGCTGACTGCACGCCTGAATGTGGATTTGAACCTGCCTGGAAACAACATGAGTTCGCGTGTCGAATTGAAAATGGTGAAAGACAGTGCTTTCCAACTCTCTGTACAGCCGTTTTTAGGTATCGAAGTCTTTCGTGCCGAGATCAGCGTAGACAGTATAAAGGTAATCGACCGGATGAACAAGCGCTATGTGGCTGACAACTATGCTAACCTGAAAGGGCAGATGCCGATCGATTTCAACTTCTATAATCTCCAGGCTCTCTTCACGAACCAGTTGTTTCTGCCCGGACAACAGACGATCAGCCCGAAACAGTACAACCGTTTCAAGCTGAAGCAAGATGGCCCGGCGGCTGAGATACAGGTCAAGGATGTCATGGGGCTGTTGTATACCTTTATGGCGGACGGTGAAGAAAAGATACTTTCCACAAGCATTACCGAACCTTCCGACCGCTACGCCCTGCAATGGGATTATACCGATTTCCGTATGGCGGCCGGACAACCCTTCCCGATGAAGATGGATGTGCAGGTGCTGAAAGAGGGAGCCTCGCAGGGTGGCATTACCATGCATTTCTCGCGTGTGCAGACAGATGTTCCGGTAAAGATGGACTTCTCTATTCCGGCCAAATACAGCCGGATTACATTGGCGCAGATCTTCAAGTCATTGAGTAATACAAAAATGTAAGGATGAGATTCCTCTGGTTCGTCATATTTGTTTTGTCGGTAAGCGCTGTCTCTGCACAGAACTCCGCAAGGGTTCGTGAACTCGAGAGGCAGCGTAAGGCTGCGCTTGCCGAGATCGAGATGACCAACCAGCTTTTAGACGAGACACGGCAGACGGCGCGTAACTCGCTGAACCGTCTGAACCTGCTCTCCAAACAAATCCTTTCCCGTAAACAGGTGATCAGCTTGTTGAACCAGGAGATCGGCGAGATAGATAAACAGATCGCCGCTTCACGCCGCGAGATCTCACAATTGGAAAAGGAGTTAGGCGATAAACGGCAGAATTACGGCAAATCGGTGCAAAGCATGTATAAACGGCGCAGTTCGCAGGACAAGCTGTTGTTTATCCTTTCGGCCGACAATTTTGCCCAATCCCTCCGCCGGATGCGCTACCTGCGTGAGTATGCCGACTGGCAGAAGAGGCAGGCTTCCGAAATAGTCGACAAACAAAAAGAGATCACTTATAAGCAAAAAGAGCTGGAAAAGACGCGTTCCGAAAAGAATGCCCTGTTAGGCGTGCGTGAAGATGAAAGCCGCAAGCTACAGACGGAAGAATCCAGCCAGAAGGCCGAAGTGCAGCAACTCAACAAGAAACAGAAGCAATTGCAAGCCGACCTGAAGAAGAAGAAGCAACAGGCCGACGCCCTGAACCGTCAGATCGAGAAGCAGATTGCCGCCGAAATAGCCCGTGCCGAGGCCGAAGCCAAGGCTGCTCGCGAACGTGCCGCCCGTGCCGAACGGGATCGGCTGGCACGTGAAAAGGCTGCTGCTGCCGGCAAAAAGGTTCCGGAAACGAAGCCGGAAACCGAGCCGGTACGCGAAGAACGCGTTGCCGATACGAAAGGCGGATACGCCATGACGAAAGCTGAGAAACAACTGTCCGACAACTTTGCCGGCAACAAAGGGCGCCTGCCTTATCCTGTCACCGGCCGCCATACGATAGTGGCTACCTTTGGCGAGCAGCAGCATCAGCAGTTGAAATATGTCCGTACGAATAATAGCGGTATCGATATCCAGACCTCTCCGGGTGCAGATGCCCGTGCGGTCTTCAATGGGGAAGTGACGCGTGTGTTCGTGGTGCCGGGCTACAACAATTCGGTCATTGTCCGGCATGGTAACTACCTGACTGTCTATAGCAACCTGAGCCAGGTGTATGTGAAGGCAGGCGATAAGGTAAGCACCCGCCAGGCCATCGGCAAGATCTTTACCGATACCGAAGACGGCAATGCGACGATCCTCCATTTCCAGCTTTGGAAGGAGAAGACGAAACTGAATCCGGCGCCTTGGCTGGATTGATATGTAGTCTTCAAATACATCTTGATAGTGCCTGTGTCTTGGCGGTCCCGGATCAAGTCCGGGATGACTGCACCCGCCATCTCATCCTGATTGTTGTATTAGTTTAGTATGAGGTTGCGGGTCAAGCCCGCAATGACATAGGGACTACTTTAGCTTAAGTTTCTGTAGCACAAATCTTATATCTTCCCTGTTAATAAGGAATTCCTTCAACCGTGTTTCCGTTTTACGGCAGAAGACTGAGACGGAGAATATCAACATTGCGCAGAATGCAATGCTCGAACTGGCGGCGGAACCGATGACCCCGTAGAGCGGGATCAGCAGGTAACCCGAGACAAGCAGGCCGAGCAGGCCGACAAACGAGCTTCCGGCGCTGTAGCGTATCTTTCCGCTCCCGATGAAATATTGGCTCAGGATACTGTTGCAGGCCAGGGCGATGATTCCGGCAGCAAGCCCGGTTATGACCTTCCGCATCCCTGCAAATTCGGCGCTGAAAAGGTAATCTGTGTACACCCATTCCGGTATCAGGAGGATGCAGCCTGTCGCAAGTGTGACGGCACAGAACGTGAGTTTGAAGAACCGCAAAGTGATCAGCTTCTGTTCGGCAGGATCGTCCGCTTGAGCGACACGGCTGTATTCGATGAAACCGATGCTGCGGTTGATATGCCAGACACTTTCCGAAATCTTGGTTCCGGCATCCAGCAACCCGACGCTGCCTAACCCGGCAAACCGTTTAATCAGAAAGTAATTGAGGCGTGTCGTGAGGATCTCTGCAATGTTATCGGCGCTCCCCCATAAGCCATAGGCGAACATCTCTTTCAGCAATGCCGGAAGCGAACGCCCTTTTCTGGGATCTTCTTTTTTCTCCTTTAAGAAAGGGAGCAGTAACAGCAGACTGACGAAGAATGCAAGCCCGTTTGTGAGGTACATCCCCCAAAGATAGGCGGATACATCCTGTATCTTCAATCCATAATAAAGAAGCAGCAGGACAAAGAACAACAACCCTCCCTGCAGGATGAAGGTGAGGTTAAAACCCTTGATATGATTCTTCCCGAGCAGAAAACGGGAGTTGGCGGCAACCAGCGAAGTAAGGATGGAAAGGATATAGATATCAGCGGCATACCCTTCGGGTAGCAGTCCTGCGACAGCCATAATACCGCAAGCTATTCCCGCTCCTATCGGTGTCCAGCAATAGGAAGGAAGGAACACGGCTTGCAGGGAGTAGCGGTTCATGAAATAGACAATCGTGTTGCCTGCCAGTATTCCGCAAAACATCGTCGAGATGCTTACCGCCGCCAGGATCAGTCCGACCAACCCGACACCTTCCACTCCCAGCACCTTGGCATTGACGAAGATCAGCGCCAGGTTAAGGATAGCAATCAGATAACGGGTTCCGATGGTTCCAAAGAGATCCTTCATCGATTAGCGTTATATTTCTCTATTCTTAACTGATCGAGCAGTTTGATATAAGTGTCTATCGCTTCCCTGATTTCCATCAGGCCGATATATTCATCCGCAGCGTGTGAGCGGGCGGAGTTTCCCGGTCCTATCTTGACGGAGGGGAAAGGCATTAACGCTTGGTCGCTTAGTGTCGGAGAGCCGAAAGGCTCTTTTCCCATCACAATGGCGCGCTGCACGAAAGGATGCTGCAAATCCGTGCGGGTAGAGTTGAGGCGGAAGCTGCGGGCTTTTATCTCACAGCCGACTTGCGGCTTGATCAGCTCGAACAGTTTCTCGTTCGGGTAGAACTCGTTGGTCCGGATGTCGACGGTAAATTCGCAACGGTCGGGAACGACGTTGTGCTGCGTGCCGGCATGGATAATCGTCACGCTCATCTTTACCGGACCGAGGAAGTCACTCTTTTCCGGAAACTGGTATGTGTTGAACCATTCGATGTTTTTCATGGCGAGCGTGATGGCGTTGATGCCTTCGTTGCGGGCGGCATGTCCGGCCTTGCCGGTACTGACACAGTCCAACACCATCAGCCCTTTTTCCGCCACAGCCGGCTGCATCCTTGTCGGTTCGCCGACAACGGCAAAAGAGATAGGAGGCAGGTTGGCAAGCGCACTCTCCAGTCCGTTCTTTCCCGAAACCTCTTCCTCGCAGGAAGCCAGGAAGATCAGATTGTAAGGCTGCTCTTTTTCCGACAATGCTCTGAACGCTTCATAAAGAGAGACGACGCTTGCTCCGGCATCGTTGCTGCCAAGACCGTACAGGCGGTCGTCTTCCGTCTCCTCAGGAGTGAACGGGTTTTTCGTCCATCCGGAAGCCGGTTTGACCGTGTCGATATGCGAGTTGAGCAGCAAAGTCGGCTTGTCCAGGTCAAATCCGGGAGCGGTCAGCCACAAATTATTACCTTTGCGGTTCACCTTATACCCCGCCTTTTCCCAGGTCTGTTGCAGGAAATCGGCAACCTCCGTCTCTTCCCTGCTGAAAGAAGGCCGGGCTATCATCCCTTTCAATATGTCAATTGCGTCGTAGTACATAATTTTCAGCACAACATAAATTTAGCTACGCAAAGATGGTATAATATCATAGACTATCCAAAAAAACATTAGCTTTTTATCATCCGTCCAATGACTTTTTGCTTTATATTTGCAAAAAACGAAAGAAGAAGAACTTATAGGCTTTTCTGGGAAAAAGGCTCATTGTGAGCGAAGAAGATATCTCGTTGGACGAGTTGAAGCTGCTGATAGAAAAGGTGGAAAAGGGGAAAAACTGAAAGTAGAACATTTGATAACTTGTGCTTATGAAAAACATTGGATTAACCTGTTTGCTACTGATCGGCATCTGTTGCGGATTGCAGGCAAAGAAAACGGTGAAGACGCCTTACTTCACGGCAACCAGCACGCGTTTCCTTGAGATAGAAAAGGTGACGCTCGGAAAAGACACTACCTGGCTGGAGGTAAAGATTTATGGTATGGTGGGCGATAAGGTTATGGTAGCCCCGTCCACCGTATTGCGCGCATCGGGCAAGGACTATGCTTATTGGGGATGCACCGGTCTTGCCGGAGGAGACTCCTGGACTGTGGTTCCTACTTCGGGCGAACTGTCTGCAACCTTGAAGTTCATGCCTGTCCCGGAAGATGCCGAAAGTTTCGATTATATAGAAACACCTGCCGAGGGGGAGGGCTGGAACATTTATGGTGTCCGCTTGGATGGTAAGAACCCCCAGCCGGATATACCGGAAAGACTGCTGAACCTGCACTTGGATTATTCATTGCCGCTGCCTGCCCCGGAGCTGAATTGTGGAAAGGCTATCGTGAAAGGGCAGTTGCTGGGTTATAAGCCTGAATATGGCGTGAAGCTGAATTTCAGTAATTCTCATTGGTTCTTTTACAGTTTTCTTGGTGAACCGATTCCCATAGCCGACGATGGTACATTTCGCTACGAAGCGGATGTGCTGATGCCTTGTGGCGGCAGGCTGCGGGTGGGGAGTTGGGAGTTGAGCCTGTTTCTGGTGCCGGGGGGTGAGTTGAATATCACTTTGAATATGCCGGAGATATTTATGTCACAAAGCCATTTGTTCAGAAATAAACTGAAAGGCGCTGCAGAAAGGCGTGTGTGGTTTGAAGGAGATTATGCCGCGCTGAATACGGAACTGCTGGATGCAGGAGGCTGGATGAACCTTTCGGGAGGTGAGGATTTCTTTTCGGATATTTGCGGCATGACGCCCTCTGCTTATAAGAAATATATCTTTAAAATCTACGGCAACTATCGGAAACGGCTGGATGAAAAGAAAGGGCTGAGCCAGGCGTGCCGCACGTATGTAAAGGCCAATATGGATATGTCTCTGTTCAGTTGCATAAACAGTTTTAAGCACAACCTCAGCTATGCGCCGCTGTTCTCTGGTAAGAAAGGTGTGAAGCGGGCGGATATGACGGTGGACAGCACTACCTATTTCAAAGAAATTCTCGATCTGGATATTCTGCATTCTCCTTATCTGAAGTATTATGGTTTCTATACCGACTTTGTCAGGTTGGCAACCAGCGGCTGGCTACATGGGCGGTTTGAGGTGGAGCCGGTCTGGAACGATATTCTGTTGGGCAAGCGTGCTTCGCGAAGCCTGAACAACCAGATGCCGCTGACGATTGAAGAGCGGCTCACGGTGGACAGCATTGCCGCGCCGCAGCTCAGGCAGGTATTCTATGACAAGAGCCGGCAGGTTGAAGACCGGCTGGAAGCAGTGAAGAACAAGGCAGGCTATACCGTTGTCGAAGTAGACAAGGAGATTGGAGCGGATAGCTTGTTGCAGGTCGTCACCCGCCCTTACCGTGGCAAGGTGGTACTGATTGATATGTGGAATACCTGGTGCGGCCCCTGCATACGGGCAATGAAGAGTTTGCAACCTTTGAAGGAGGAATTGAAAGATATCGTGTATTTGTATATCGCCGATGAAACCTCTCCCGAAGGAAAATGGAAACTGATGATACCTGACATACATGGCATTCATCATCGGATTACCAATCAGCAAAGTGCGGCATTGAGCACATTATACGAATATCCCGGTATCCCGACCTACTTCATTGTGAACCGTGAAGGAGAAATCTCTTATAAAGTGACAGGCTTCCCCGGAGTGGAAAAGCTAAGGGAAGAGCTGACACAGGAGTAACTGCTGCTGATCTTTATTCGTTGACACGGCTGATACTGCAGGTGAAGTCGGGGCGGAGAGAGTAGATAGACAGCTCTCTTTTGTTTAATGAGTTAATATTTTATCCACTGCCTCCCGGTCCCTTCCCAATTGAGCGATCAGTTCGTCGAGAGAGTTGAATTTGACGTCGCCTCGTACGTGTTTGATGAACTGGACGGTTATTTCGTTATTGTAGATATCGCCGGAGAAGTTCAGGATGTTTACTTCCAGCGTGATATTGTCTCCGTTGTCCAAGGTCGGGCGGTTGCCGATGTAGAGCATGCCTTTGTAACGCTCTTCGTTCAGGTAGACCCGGACAGCATATACGCCGATCCCCGGAACGATCTTGAACGGTTCGTCCACCTGTATGTTGGCGGTCGGGAAACCTAATTTCCGGCCTACTTTGTAACCGCTGACGATGCTTCCCTTCAACTGGTACGGATAACCGAGCAGGCGGGCAGCCTCTTCCACCTTGCATTCCGAAAGAAGCCGGCGTATTTCGGAAGAGCTGACAGCCGCCTCCCCTTCGCTGTATTGCGAGGCTTTTACGACCCGGATACCGCAAGCTGCCCCGTAGGCTACATACTGTTCGAATCCGTCTTCCCGGTTATGCCCGAAACGATGGTCGTAGCCGATCAACAGCGTATTGACCTGCAGTTGGTTTGCCAGTACGGACATTATAAACTCTTTGGCACTCAGGCGCGACAGTTCGAGGGTGAAATCCAGCACGATGCAGTAGTCGATCCCGGTGGAATCAAGATGTTTCAGCTTCTCTTCAAACGAGTTGAGGAGCTTCGGCTGGTAGTCCGAATGCAAGACTGCACGCGGATGTTCGGGGAATGTGATGACGGCGGAAGGTAGCCCGGCGGCTTCAGCCACCTGCTTCAGTTCATGAATCAGAAAACGATGTCCCAGATGTACTCCGTCAAAAAAACCGATAGTCGCTACCAGTCTTTTACCTTTCAATATCTCCGTGTCTCTAACAACTATCATCTTTACAGCCTTAGTACTTCTAATTAAGATGTACAAAAGTACATAAAAACTATGAGTTATAATAATACGGAAATAAATCGTACTTTTGGAAAGTGATTAAAGTGAAAAACAATATCGTGAACAGAAGGTGATGTGATTCAATGTATGGGCTCGGTTACAGGCAAAATGGAATTTATAAAATTCGATGAGCCAGGCATATATGATGTTTCTGTTAACAAATAAATAAAAGATTTTTGTTTATATTTGCAAGTATGGGTAGCGCGTCTCAGAACATGGATCAGTATCAGCATATCTACATGGAGTATGCTCCGATGTTGATGCGCTTTGCGGAAAAGTTCGTTTCGGACTTCTTTGCAGAGGACATTGTCCACGATGTATTCCTGAAGTTGTGGGACAAGCAGGTCTTCCGTCTGCCGGAGAATGATTTGAAGCGTGTGCTTTATGTCTCTGTCCGGAATGCCTGCCTGGATCATCTCCGCCGTGTGAGTATGGAGCAGGAGATCATAGACCACCGCGCCCTCCAGCTCAAACTGGAAGAACTTGACTTCTTTGAGGCTTCCGATGAACTTTTTATGCGGCAGGACCTGTTAGACCTATTGATGAAAAAGGTGGCCGAGTTGCCCGAAAGGAGCCAGGAAGTATTCCGGATGTCTTACCTCGAAGGACTGAAAGCGGCCGAGATAGCAGAGCGTCTGGACCTGTCTGTCCGCACAGTCGAGAATCAACTGTACCGCTCCCTTCTCTATTTGCGTAAAAACTGTTCGAATCTCTTCCTGCTTATATTCCTGCTGTAGAAAGACAGGCTATTATCCAAATGCTTCTCTGTAGTGTGTGATTGGGTGTGTTAAAAAGTTTCACCTGTTTCGTGAGGGTGAAACTTTAGTTTCACCGGGGAGAAACTAAAGTTTCATTGCAGTGGAACAAAAGTTTCATTAGGGAGAAACTTTTTACAGCTTGGGAGGATTTTATTTTTGTGATAAGACCGAAACTTCCTTACCTTTGTAGACGATTCGAACAAAAAGAAATGAAAAGATATTTACTACTTTTTACGGTCCTGTGTGTGGCGGTGGCCGGATATGCTCAGAAGAAGGATTTCTCTTATAAGTTTTACGGGCAAGTGCGTGGAGACTTGTTTTATAATTCGCGCGCTAACAGTGAAATCGTGGATGGATTGTTCCATCTGTATCCGAAGGACAGGAACCCGGATGCGGATGGGAACGACTTGAATGCTACGGCAAACGGCAGTTTCTATTTGCTTTATTCCCGACTGGGAGTGGACCTGAAGGGACCGAATATCGGGAAGGCTGTGGCTACGGCCAAGCTGGAGGCTGATTTTCGCGGTTCGGGTAGTAATTGGGCGGTTCTGCGCATCCGGCATGCTTACGTCAACCTGGATTGGGGGAAGTCGGCAGTGCTGATCGGGCAGACCTGGCATCCGCTGTTCGGAGATGTCTTTCCGCAGATGCTGAACCTGTCGACCGGGGCGCCTTTCCAACCGTTTAACCGTAGCCCGATGATTCGTTACCGGTACACGTCCGGTAAAGGGTTACAGCTGACCGGGGCAGCGATATGGCAGTTGCAATATCTCTCTGCCGGTCCGAACGGGAAGAGTGAGGAATATATAAAGAACAGCTGTATTCCGGAAATCTATGTTTCGGCCGATTATAAGGCGGACGGGCTGATCGCCGGTGTCGGTATGGAAGTGCTGTCTCTGAAACCGCGTCAGCAGACAACGGTAGACGACCATATATATAAGGTAAGCGAGCGGGTGACCGCCTTGTCCTTTGAAGCCCATGCCAAATATACGACTCAGGACTGGCTGGTTTCCGGCAAGACCTTGCTGGCGTCGAACCTGACACAGGCCTGTATGTTAGGCGGCTATGCCGTGACATCGATAGACCCGCGGACGGGTGAGCAGGAATATACGCCTTACCGCCATTCCATGACCTGGCTGAATGTGGTGTACGGCAAGAAGTGGAAGCCGGGACTTTTTGTCGGCTATCTGAAGAACTTGGGAACGGGGAAGACGATCGCCGGGCCGACCTACGGTGTGGGACTGGATGTAGACCAGGTGTTTACAACCAATCTGCAACTCTCATACAATCTGCCTCACTGGAAGTTAGGGCTGGAATACAGTCCGTCGCTTGCCTGGTATGGCGATATGAATGCGAAAAACGGTAAAATAGAGAATACCCATTCGGTGACGAACCACCGTGTCTTGGGTGTCATGATTTATACATTCTGATGAAAAAGATATTGGTTGTCGGAGCAAACGGCTTTACCGGGCGGAGAATCCTGGATTGCCTTTCAGGGAATGAAGCCTATGAGTTGGTTGGCTGTTCCTTTCATCCGGATATCCGGCCGGAAGGAAAGCATACGTTTGTCCGGGTGGATATAAACGACTATCCCGCTGTCGAGGCTTTGCTCGACCATGTCTGTCCGGATGTGGTGGTCAACTGTTCAGCCCTTTCCGTCCCCGATTACTGCGAGCAACATCGCGAAGAGGCTTATGCGACCAATGTTGCGGCGGTCGGGAACCTGGCGCATTGTTGCGAACATCAGGGAAGCCGCCTGATTCACCTGTCGACCGATTTCGTGTTCGACGGGAAAAGCGACCGGCTTTATACGGAGGAAGATATCCCTGCTCCGGTCAACTATTATGGCCTGACCAAGTATCAGGGAGAACAGGCGGTTGCCGGGATAAGCAGTAATTATGCAGTCGTCCGTGTGGTTGTCGTCTATGGAAAGGCGTTGCCCGGACAGCATGGGAATATCCTGCAACTGGTCAAGAACCGCCTGGGGGCAGGGCAGGAGATACGGGTCGTTTCCGACCAATACCGTACGCCGACCTGGGTGGCGGACATCGCAGATGGCGTGGAACGGCTGATGCATACCGGCAATAACGGCATTTATCATATCTGTGGCGGAGAACGGCTCTCGATTGCTGAAATGGCTTATCGTGTAGCCGATTACTTCGGATTGGACCGCACTCTGATCCGTCCGGTTACGACGGAAGAGATGAACGAGGCGACACCGCGTCCGCGCAATAGCGGATTAAGTATCGAAAAAGCCATACGCGAACTGGCATATGCTCCGCATACGCTGGAAGAAGGGTTGGGAGAACTTAAATAAACCCTATAAATACTAACCTGCAATGAAGATGAAACAATGTATTTTATTCGTATTCTTTTCTCTTATTCAAATGAACAGCCTTGGTGCATCGAACAGCCCGGACAGTCTGTTTTCAGATGAGTATATCGAGAGTATCTGTCTCAATGAGCCCAAACGGGCGCTCGCTTTGTTGGATGAGGCCGAACAGCTGAAAAAGATGCCTCCTTACCGACTTGACTATCTGCGTTGCCTGGTCTATCACAACGGTATGGAGCAATACCGGATTGCACTCGATTATGCTAACAAAGCATACCACAGCGATTTCATTCAGAATAACCCTATGTGGAAATATAGCCTGCTCGATATGATGTCTAATGCATGCTTGTTACTTAGTGATTATGAGGCTTGCATCCGGTATGTTGTAGAGGGGACAAAGTCGGCACGGGAGATCGGTGACAAAAACGGAGAGGCCAATATGATGCTTATGCATGGAGAGGCTAAAAGGAAAATGGGATTGAAGGCGGAGGCCGAAACCTATTTCCTGCAGGCGATCGAGATACAGAAGAAAGTCGTTGCTTCCACCCGTGACTGGCACGATATAGACGATCTTCTTTATTCATACGGGACGTTGATTTCGGCTTACCAGGAAGATGGGAAGTATCAGGCCGCAATCGGTCTGCTTCCGGAATATGAACGGCTGATGGATAAGCTGAAGAAAATGCCGGACTTGCCGGATGGGGTTTGCGATATGCGCTATGCCAGTGAGTATGCCGCGTTTGCCTGTATTTATGCGCAGAATGGGGAACCGGAAACAGCCCGGAAGTATTATTTGAAATATCTCGAAACAGATTATGCTTCTTCAATCGAAGGAGAACCTATCCGGATTGAATATTTGCTTAATAGCGGACAGTATAAGGAAGCGCTTCAGTATATCGGAAAGGAGAAGCAACGCTATGCCGACAATGGTGAAACGATCAGCTTCGAATATTTGCGTTATGCCCTTGATTTTGAGGAAAGGGCACTCGCCGGACTGGAGAACTATAAGGCGCTGGCCGAAACCCGCAAGCAAATGCTTGCCGTAACTGATAGCCTGAACAGGAGGGATAAAGCCAATGCGGCTCTGGAGTTGTCAACCCTCTATGAAACAAATGAGAAGAATGAGCAGATACGGATACAGGCTGATAAGCTGTACCGGGGACGCATCTTCCAGATCGCGACCTTGGGTGTACTTTTCCTCTCGCTGGCCGTCATCTCTTTTATTGTTCACAGCCTGCGTGCTACGCGAAGGAAGAACCGGATATTGGTGCAACAGATCGACGAAATGCTGGATTATCAGGAAGAATTGCACCGGGCAAAGAGGGCCATGCTGGATTCGGCTGCCACGCTTGCATCCGAAGAGTTACCTGCCGGCGCATCTGAATCTGAAGAGCCGCCCGCTGACACGTCTGAATCCGAGCGGAAACTTTTCGAGTCGATGGATATGACGATCGATAGTGAGAAGATGTTCCTGGATCCGGATATCAACCGGGAAGTGCTGGTTAAGCGTTTCGGTATTCCTAAGAACTCGTTTGCGCAATTTATACAAACGCATACTGATAGAAACTTCAGTGGGTATATCAATAATAAGCGGATCGATTATTCCATTCTCTTGTTGCGGGATGAGGTGAATTATACAATCCAGGCTGTTTCCGAAGAATCCGGTTTTAATAATGTCCGGACTTTCCATCGTGTTTTCCGTGATAAGTTCGGGATTACGCCTGCTGAATACAGGAAGAACATGACTCGGAAGGTATAAGGTTCGTACCAGCACAGCCGGCGTGCAATAAAAAAGGTGTGACAGGATTTCTTCCGTCACACCTTTTTTATTATAAAGCGGATTATCTTATCCGATATTCTTCACCTTCAACAGATATTCAGCGATCTGTACGGCGTTCAAAGCGGCGCCCTTCTTAATCTGGTCGCTTACCGTCCAGAAAGTCAGACCGTTCGGATTCGTGATGTCTTTGCGGATGCGGCCTACGTAAACAGGGTCTTTTCCGGCGATGAACAACGGCATCGGATAGTCTTTCTTTGCCGGTTCGTCCTGCAGGATAACACCTTCGGCTTCGGCAAAAGCTTTGCGGGCTTCTTCCACGCTTACGGGACGTTCTGTTTCCACCCAGGTTGCTTCGCTGTGGGCACGCATAACCGGAACGCGGACACAAGTAGCACTCACTTCGATGTCGGAGTGCATGATCTTGCGTGTTTCGTTGTACATCTTCATTTCTTCCTTGGTGTAGCCGTTATCCGTGAATACGTCTACGTGAGGAATCACGTTGTAAGCCAGTTGATAAGCGAACTTTTCCACTGTCGGTTCTTCGCCTTTCAACAGCTGC
Source organism: uncultured Parabacteroides sp. (assembly GCA_900552465.1). Lineage (GTDB taxonomy): Bacteria > Bacteroidota > Bacteroidia > Bacteroidales > Tannerellaceae > Parabacteroides. The sequence continues at coordinate 19,583 of URZO01000078.1, forward strand.
TCATATTGTTTTACCAGTTCATCCATAGCTGTCGCGCCGGCACCGCTGGCTGCCTGATAGGTTGATACGTGTACACGCTTAATGTGCGACAGGCCCTCGATTGCCTTCAATGCAACGACCATCTGGATGGTAGTACAGTTCGGATTGGCAA
>URZO01000079.1 GCA_900552465.1 uncultured Parabacteroides sp.
GGGCAGTTCGCGAACTGCCCCTACGAAGCCTGCTCTTTTGATTCAAATATTCTTAGAAACGGACTATTCCGTATACAGGGTACGGTAGACTAAGACCGGGCTGTCGGGGGAAAGGGTGATGGTGAAACTATCTCCTGTCGCTTCGTTGAGGGATCCTTGCCACCAGGCTGTCAGTTGGCGGTTGTTTATCGGCCAGCGGAGGCCGGAGGTTGTGATCCGACCGGAGGGGGAGAGGGAGAATAGGGATACTTGCTGTCCGGGGCGACTGTCCAGCGTCGTTGTCTGCCGGATAGGGGTGAAGAGGCCGTAGTCCGAAAGCATTTCTACGCGCCGGAACAGAGGGGCGTAGTCTGCCAGCAGGGAAATATTGCCTAATGTGTGGTCTTCGCGTAACCCGGTGGCTCCCAATATCAGGACTTCTTCCTGGCCGGATTGACGGGCGAAACGGACGGCTTTTGTCAGGTCGTTTATTTCCTGGTCTTCTACGATGTGGATGCGGTCGGCATATAAATCCCGGAAAGGGGGTTGAATGCTGTCCAGGTCGCCTACAATGGCCGCCGGAGTTATACCGGCATCGTGTAAGGCCTGTACGGCTCCGTCGCAGGCTATGACGACGGAGGCTTCGCGCAGCAGGCGGAGTGGCAGGGTTGTCTGCGGGAAACAGCCGTTTGCTACGACAACGCAATTATAAGGTGCTATCATTTGTTTTTATTCCTTTCTTTTTCCAAGTGTATAATCCTACTGCCGCCAATATGGCGTAGCAAATATATAGAAACATGGTGGGATATAACCCACGCAAGTAATAAAGATAGACAGATACGCAGTTGACGATGATCCAGAATATCCAGTGTTCGACGATCCGGCGGGCCAGCATCCAGGTGGCGACGATCCCGACGGCAGTGGTGAATGCATCACCGGCTGGTATGGGCGAATCGGTGAAGTTGTGCAGGACGTAATAGAGCAAGGCATATATTGCAAGGATCGCGAGACTTATCCCGGCAAAAAGAGGGATTGTCAGGCAACGATAGAGAATCGTCTCATCCGCCGGCGTGTTTTGGACCGGGATTTCCTCCTTTAGCGCCTTCTTGTCTTTGCGCGTCCATTGCCAGAAACCATATATGCTGATGGCTACATAATATATATTCAATCCCATGTCTGCATATATCTTAGAGAAGAAAAAGACGAACACGTAGACCAGGGAAGTCAGGAAACCGACTACCCACATGGCGCGATGTTGCCTGATCTCCAAAAGCAGGTAAAGCAGTCCTGTCAGTACACCGAAATATTCCAATAGTTGTTCCATGATAATAATGTGTCAATTGGCATATTATTTAAAACTTAAATGTGACTCGGCCCATGACATTGGTTCCCGCCTGGGTGAAATAGCCGTCTTCTTTGTAACGCTCGCCGTCGACCATTGCCGAGTAAACCCAGGCATTCGTCTCATATTGCTCGTTAAATATATTATTTATTGTGACATCGAGGGCGATTTCTTTTATAAACTTCGGTTTGAAGACGTAGCCGACGCGCAGGTTGCTTACGAAATAGGGATCGATGGAGCGGTCTTTGCAGGAGGTGTTGTCGATGTACTGGCGTCCGACAAACTGGGAATTGAAGCTCGCACTGAGTTGTTTCCAGCCGAAGTTGAACATACTGTTGGCGATAATGTCCGGTGAAAAGGCGATATTGGTTGTGCCCAAGTCGTTGTGATCCTCGCGCAGATAGCCCCAATCTCCGTTGGAGAGGGTTTCGTATACTTCGATGCTTTCCGTGAAGTGCTTGATTTTGTTCCGGCTCAGTGTCAGGTTTCCGCTCCAGTCCAGCCAACGGGTGATTTCCACGCCTCCGGTCAGCTCGATTCCCATGCGGTAGCTGTCTTTGATGTTGGAGGTCAGCGCTTCGCCGATTTCACTGATCTTGCCCGTCAGGATCAACTGGTTGCTATAGTCCATGAAGTAGAGGTTTGCCCCGACGTGGAAACGGGAGTTGCCGAAGCTGTAGCCGGCTTCGTAGTCGTACAGAGTTTCGTGTTGCGGACGTTCGTCCGGGCCGGCTTCGGTGAAGTTGTCCCGGTTGGGTTCGCGGTTGGCTACGGAGAAGGAGACGAAGGCGTTATGGCCGCCCTTCTGGAAATTGATACCGGCTTTGGGATTAAAGAAGTTCCAGTGTTTATCGACGTTTACGTTGTCGCCGGCTTTATCGTCACTTCCCTTGATTGTGTAGTGGATGCCCCGGTATTGCATATCCAAGTAGCCGTTCAGGTAGGGATGGAACTGGTAGTTGGCCTTTGCGTACATATTATAATCCAGCTTATCGCCGGTGTTGCGGTAATATTCGTAATCCGGTTCCGGAAGTCCGTTTGATTGCTTGGCCCACATGACACGACCGAAATGATTGCCGTCATAGCGGTTAATGGCTGCACCTGCCGAAAATTGCAGGCGTTCGCCCCGGTAGTTGGCGCTGTAGATGGCGCCGTAGAAATCATTTTCCAACCATTTGCGGCGGACGAGATCCGTTTTGGTGATCGTGTCGCCCTGGCTGTTGATATAAGGATTCAGCTTGTAGCTTTTGAACTTGGCGCCACCTTTATAGTCTTCATAATAACCGGCTCCGTGTGTATAATGGAGGGTGAGGTTCATGTTCCAGAGATCGCTTAGACGTTGGCTGGCATTCAGGTGATAGTTCTGCTGCCGGTAGTTGTCCGTCTGGTTTTTGTAGTATTTGGTCACTCCGTCCTCTTTGTATTCCCCGCAGGGATTGTAAGTGCGGTTGGAATCCAGCATATAGGAAGGGACGCCGGTCCATGCCTGATAGGTCTTTTCGATACTGCCGAATGTCTGGAAACGGATCAGCGTGTTATCTCCGTAATAGGCGGCCGATGCGAAATAGGAATGCATGTTGGCTTCGGCACGGTCTATGTAGCCGTCGCTCCGGATGTTGGAATAACGGGCGTCGAACACAAAATGGTCGTTCAGAAGTCCGGTTCCGAACTTGACCGTGTTTTTGACTGTCCCGAACGAGCCGGCCGATACCGAGTATTCGGCGTAGGGCTTCAGTTCCGATTTTTGTGTCTGCATGGAGACGGTTGCTCCGAATGCGGCTGCTCCGTTGGTTGAAGTCCCGGCGCCCCGCTGTATCTGGATGTTGTCGACCGAGGAGGCGAAGTCCGGCATGTTCACCCAGAAGACCGTATGTGACTCGGAGTCGTTCACGGGTACACCGTTGACCGTGATGTTGATACGGTTTGCGTCAGTCCCGCGGATACGGAAACCGGAGTAGCCGATGCCCGTTCCCGCATCCGATGTCATAATCACGGATGGCGATTGGAGGATCAGGAAAGGAATTCCCTGCCCGTCGTTCCGGCGGTTGAGTTCGTCTTTTGTCAATTCGCTGTAGGCGACAGGCGTGCCTTTGGCCACTTTGGTTGCCGTGACGACGACTTCGTCTAATGATACGTCTTTGGAAATTTTCAGTGAATCGGCAGGCTCGGTTGTTATTCCCTGCGCAGTCAGTACAGCCCATGATGAGGCCAAAATAAGTACACTTTTCATCCTTTTGTTTTTTTGATAACCTGAATAAAATAAACGAACGGTGAAAAGGAGTGTCGGAAGAAATATACCATGCAAGCCTGGAAGGCTTGGCTTTTCAGATTCCCTACGCCGGCATTATCCGTACAGGTAATATGGGTATGTTCTCAGCCTATAGTATTTAACCATAAGCACCCCTTTTGAATTCGGATGCAAAGAAACACAAAAAGAGGGAATCTTACAATATCCGGTACATATATAAAAGAAATAATAATATTTGTTTGAAAACTCACTGATTATTTGTATATTTGCGGGCGATTAAGCGAAGATGAGGAGGGGGCGGGCAGTCCCCTTCTTTTGTTCTTAACTGTATGTGTATGATTGAAAAGGACGTGATAAGTCAGTTGGTTGAAGAGAAATTAGCTTCTTCCGACAACTATTTAGTAGACGTAGTAATTAAACCGGGTAACCTGATTATCATAGAGATAGATAATGATGAGGGTGTTTGTATCGACGACTGTGCGGAGTTGAGCCGTTATGTGGAAGGTCACCTGGACCGGGATGCCGAAGACTTCGAGTTGGAAGTGGGCTCCGCCGGTATAACATCTCCGTTTAAAGTGCTTCGCCAGTATGTGAAAAATATAGGCAAAGAAGTGGAAATGCTGCTTAAAAACGGTACGAAGTTGGCTGGAGTGTTGAAATCGGCCGATGAGAACGGGGTAGTCGTAACTGTTGAAAAACAGGTGAAACCCGAAGGTGCCAAGCGCAAAGTGACTGTTCAGGAAGACCAGTCGTATACATTCGATGAAATAAAATATACAAAATACTTAATAAGATTCAAGTAAAAGATTATGGCCAAGAAAGAGGAAACAATCAGTATGATTGACACACTTGCTGAGTTCAAGGAGTTGAAGAATATAGATAAGGATACGATGATCAGCGTGTTGGAAGACTCATTCCGTAACGTGATCGCTAAAATGTTCGGTACGGACGAAAATTACGACGTAATTATCAATCCCGAAAAAGGAGACTTCGAGATCTGGAGAAACCGTACGGTTGTTGCAGACGACGAATTGGAAGACTCTAATCTTCAGCTGACATTGACCGAGGCCCGCAAGATCGACGCAGACTGTGAAGTCGGTGAAGAAGTGACTGACGAAGTGCATTTTGCCGATTTCGGACGTCGCGCCATCCTGAACCTGCGCCAGACGCTGGCTTCAAAAATACTTGAATTGCAGAAAGACAGCTTGTTTGCTAAATATAAAGATAAAATCGGTAACATCATTGCTGCCGATGTATATCAGGTATGGAAGAAAGAAATCCTGTTGTTGGATGACGAGGGCAATGAGTTGCTGCTCCCGAAAACAGAACAGATCCCGACCGATTTTTACCGCAAAGGTGAAACTGTACGTGCAATCGTACAGCGGGTGGATAACTACAACAACAATCCGAAGATTCTCCTCTCCCGTACAGACAAATTATTCCTGCAGCGTTTGTTTGAACTCGAAGTTCCGGAAATCAACGATGGCCTGATTACCATTAAGGCGATCGCCCGTATTCCGGGAGAAAGAGCAAAAGTAGCCGTAGAGTCGTACGACGATCGTATCGACCCGGTCGGCGCCTGCGTCGGAATGAAAGGTTCCCGTATTCATGGTATCGTTCGCGAGCTGAGAAACGAGAACATCGATGTAATCAATTATACATCCAATGTCTCGCTGTTTATCCAGCGTGCATTAAGCCCGGCTAAAATATCCTCCATACGGGTGAACGAAGAAGAACGTAAGGCAGAGGTTTATCTTCGTCCTGAAGAAGTTTCATTGGCTATCGGTAAAGGCGGTCTGAATATCAAGCTGGCCTGTATGTTGACCGAATATGCTATCGATGTATTCCGTGATGTGGAAGGTGCAGATGAAGAAGACATCTATCTGGATGAATTCTCGGATGAAATCGATGCTTGGGTTATCGAAGCGCTGAAAAATACAGGATGCTATACTGCGAAGAGCGTATTGGCAATGAGCCGCGACGAGATAATAGAACGTGCCGACCTCGAAGAACAGACTGTTGACGAGGTACTTGCTATCTTATCTGCCGAATTTGAAGAAGAGGTTGAAGAGAGAGAAGAAAAAGAAGAGGATGAAACTCAGGAATAAGTATTACGACAAAGTTTGATATGCCCATAAAATTAATACAAGTACAAAGGAAATTAAATGTAGGAATCAACACGGTTGTTGACTTTCTACGCAAGAAAGGGTTCGAGGTTGAGGACAACAATCCCAACACGCGAATCGGTGATGAACAGTATGCTTTGCTCGTAAAGGAGTTTGGAAAAGATTTACCGAACGGCGGACGTGAGCGTGAACGGGTAGTGCCTGAACGTCCTCACAAAGAGGCTTCTTCTGTGAAAGAAGAAAAGAGTTCGGAAATAAAGACTGTTATACCGGATGAATTCAGACCCAAAATTGTAACGAAGGGACGGATTGATCTGGATAGACCGCATAAAAAAGAGCAGGAAGAACGGCCTGAGCCAGTTGCTGTTCCTGTAGAAAAGACAGTAGAGAAGCCTGTGGAGAAACCCGTGGAAGCTCCTGCTGCGAAAACTGCTGAAGTTCCGGTTCAGGAGGTGAAGACTCCTGATGTTGAAGTTCCCGAGGTGAAAGTTCCGGAAGTAAAACAGCAGCCTGAGGAGATAAAAGAAGAAAAAGTTATAGTAGTGGAAAAGGAACCAGCAGAAGTGATTAAACCGGAGCCTGTAGAGGAACCGAAAACTGCAAATGTAGAGTCAACGGCCGTGAAGTCGGAAGAACCGGAGGTACCAGCCGATAACGGTTCTGAGAATGAGTTATTCCGGTTGAACACTCCGAAGTTCGAGTCTAAAATCAAGGTGACGGGAAAGATCGACCTGAATGCTTTGAACCAGTCTACCCGCCCGAAGAAGAAGACGAAAGAGGAACGGAAGAAGGAACGTGATGACAAACGTGAAAAGTTTGCCGGCAATAAACCGGGACAGTCGGGTAACGGACCTTTCAACAAGGGACCGAAAGATGCGACTGCAAGACCTGGCGCTCCTGTAAAACCGGGTGAAGGCGGTCAGGATGCAAAGAAAAAACGCAATCGTATCAAGAAAGACCGGGTAGATGTCAATAATACTCCGGGAACGAATGCACGTCCGACGCGTCCGAGTCATTCAAACCATCCGAATGATAAGCCACGCCTGCGTAAGCCGGTGAAGGCGGAGATCAGTGAGGAAGATGTACAGAAGCAGGTAAAAGAGACGCTGGCTCGTCTGACCAACAAAGGAAATAAGAATAATAAGGGTGCCAAATACCGTCGTGACAAACGTGATGCCGTGCAGAAACGTGAACACGAATTGATGGAACAGGAGGAAATGGAAAGCAAGATCCTGAAGCTGACGGAATTCGTTACAGCCAACGACCTTGCCAACATGATGGACGTTCCTGTTACCCAGGTTATCGCTACTTGTATGAGTATCGGTATCATGGTTTCCATCAACCAGCGCCTGGATGCGGAGACTATTAATATTGTAGCTGAAGAATTCGGCTTCAAGACCGAATATGTAAGTGCCGAAGTGGTAGAAGCCATCAAGGCCGATGAAGAAGATGACAACGAAGAAGACTGGGTGGCACGTCCGCCTATCGTAACTGTGATGGGACATGTCGATCACGGTAAAACTTCTTTATTGGATAACATCCGTAACGCAAACGTAATTGCCGGTGAAGCCGGAGGTATCACGCAGCACATCGGTGCTTACAACGTGAAACTGCAAAGCGGACGCCGCATCACCTTCCTGGATACTCCGGGTCACGAAGCCTTTACCGCTATGCGTGCCCGTGGTGCCAAAGTGACGGATATCGCGATTATCATTGTGGCTGCCGACGATAATGTCATGCCGCAGACGATTGAAGCAATCAATCATGCTTCGGCTGCCGGTGTACCTATCGTATTCGCCATCAATAAGATCGATAAGCCGCATGCCAACCCGGATAAGATCAAGGAAGAACTGGCCAACATGAACTACCTGGTGGAAGACTGGGGAGGTAAATACCAGAGCCAGGAGATTTCTGCTAAGAAGGGCATCGGCGTGGAAGACCTTTTGGAAAAAGTATTGCTGGAAGCCGATTTGCTGGATCTGAAGGCTAATCCGAAGAGACGTGCCGTCGGTTCCATCATCGAATCTTCTCTGGATAAGGGACGTGGATATGTTTCTACTGTACTGGTTGAAAACGGAACGTTGAAAGTGGGCGATATCGTACTGGCCGGAACTCATTTCGGTCGTGTGAAAGCGATGTTCAACGAGCGTAACCAGCGTATCGAGAAGGCAGGCCCTTCCGAACCGGCCCTGATCCTCGGTCTGAACGGTGCTCCGCAGGCAGGTGATACATTCAACGTGCTGGAAACAGACCAGGAAGCCCGCGAGATCGCCAACCGCCGTGAGCAGTTGCAGCGCGAGTTGGGTCTGCGTACGCAGAAGATGCTTACATTGGATGATATCGGCCGTCGTATTGCGGTGGGTAACTTCCAGGAATTGAACGTGATCGTTAAGGGTGACGTGGACGGTTCCGTAGAAGCTCTGTCCGACTCTCTGATCCGTCTGTCGACAGAAGAAATCCAGGTGAACGTTATTCATAAGGCTGTCGGTCAGATCTCCGAATCGGATGTCGTGCTGGCTGCCGCATCAGATGCGATCATCATCGGATTCCAGGTGCGTCCGGCATTGCCCGCCCGCCGTCTGGCAGAGAAGGAAGGCGTTGAAATCCGCCTGTACTCGATCATCTACGATGCAATCGAAGAAGTGAAGAGTGCAATGGAAGGTATGCTTTCTCCGGAAATCAAGGAAGAGATCACTGCCAATGTGGAAGTACTTCAGGTGTTCAAGATCACGAAAGTGGGTACGATTGCCGGATGTATGGTACGTGAAGGTAAGATCAAACGTTCGAATAAGGTACGTGTAATCCGTGACGGTATCGTCGTTCATGCGGGCGAACTGGAATCTTTGAAGCGTTTTAAAGACGATGTGAAAGAAGTTGTAGCCGGATTGGATTGTGGTTTGAACTTGGTTAACTACAACGATATCCAGGTTGGCGATATCATCGAAGCCTACGAAGAAACGGAAATCAAGAAGACGTTATAAACATGAACTGGTTGGACATTACATTGCTATGTCTGGCAGGAATAGGATTTGTGAAAGGCCTGTTTGATGGAGTCATCAAACAGGTTGTTTCGCTTATAGCCCTCTTAATCGGCATATTCTTTTGTACGAAAGCGGCGCTCTGGCTCAGGGGATATATCCTGGCGTTAGGGTGGTTTCCCGAACAGGGAGTGACGGTGCTCAGCTACGTGGCAGGATTCCTGCTGATTGTGGGTGTCGTGTTGCTGGCAGGGGAGATTTTGCACCGGGTGGTGGGGGCTACGCCTCTTAGCATGTTGAACCATCTGGCAGGAGGGCTTTTGGGACTTTGTTTTATGATGCTTTTTATCAGTCTTCTGCTGAACGGTATGGAGATGATAGACCGCGGATCGGTCCTGATTCCCCGTCAGGCGAAGGTCGAATCCCGCTTTTATAATTCAGTTAAAGAGATAATCCCAACTATTTACTTTCAAAATTTGTTTTTTAAGGAAGAGTAAGCAGTTGGTTTAATAATATATAATGTATAATGGAAGATTCAAACGACATATTGAATGAGGTAACGACCGGCGATTATAAATACGGGTTTGTTACCGATATCGATACGGAGGTGATTCATCGCGGATTGGATGAGGATACCGTTCGTATTATTTCTGCCAAGAAGAATGAACCGGAGTGGTTGCTTGAGTTTCGCTTGAAGGCTTTCCGTCATTGGCAGACGTTAGAGATGCCCGCTTGGCCTCACCTCGATATTCCGGCTATCGACTATCAGGATATTATCTATTACGCCGCCCCGAAGAAAAAGGAAGGGCCGAAAAGCCTCGACGAGGTTGATCCGGAATTGATGAAGACCTTCGATAAACTGGGTATTCCCCTGCACGAGCGGGCGCAACTCAGCGGAATGGCTGTCGATGCCGTGATGGATAGCGTATCCGTAAAGACAACGTTCAAAGAGACGCTGGCCGAGAAAGGCATTATCTTTTGCTCCTTCAGCGAAGCTGTCCAGCATCATCCCGACCTGGTACAGAAATACCTGGGGAGCGTAGTCAGTTATCGTGATAATTTCTTTGCCGCATTGAACTCGGCCGTCTTTTCCGACGGTTCGTTTGTCTACATCCCGAAAGGGGTACGCTGCCCGATGGAGCTTTCTACCTATTTCCGTATCAATGCGGCAAACACCGGACAGTTCGAACGTACACTGATCGTCGCAGACGATGAGGCGTATGTCAGCTATCTGGAAGGTTGTACCGCCCCGATGCGCGACGAGAACCAGCTCCATGCCGCTATCGTCGAAATCGTGGCGCACGAACATGCCGAAGTGAAATATTCGACCGTCCAGAACTGGTATCCGGGCGACAAAGAAGGAAAAGGCGGTATCTATAACTTCGTGACCAAGCGCGGACTATGCAAGGGCGAAGGCAGCAAGATTTCCTGGACACAGGTGGAAACCGGTTCCGCCATTACCTGGAAATACCCGAGCTGTATTCTGGCCGGCGATAATTCGGTTGGCGAGTTCTACTCCGTGGCCGTGACCAACAACTACCAGCAGGCGGATACCGGAACGAAGATGATCCACCTCGGACGAAACACCCGCAGTACGATCGTATCGAAAGGTATTTCTGCCGGACATAGTCAGAACAGTTATCGGGGATTGGTGAAAGTATCACCCCGTGCCGAAGGTGCCCGTAACCACAGCCAGTGCGACAGCCTGCTGTTGAGTTCGACCTGTGGCGCCCATACCTTCCCGTATGCTGATATCCAGAATGAAACGGCGGTGGTGGAGCATGAGGCAACGACGAGCAAGATCAGTGAAGAACAGCTGTTCTACTGCCAGCAGCGCGGTATCTCGGTCGAGGAAGCGGTCGGCCTGATCGTCAACGGATATGCCCGCGAGGTGATGAACAAGCTCCCGATGGAGTTTGCTGTAGAGGCACAGAAGCTACTGACCATCTCACTGGAGGGAAGCGTAGGGTGATGCACCGTTGTACACAGCTTGCCTCATAGCTTTGAGGTTGCAAGCCTCATACCTTCGAGGTGAGTTGCCTCAAACCTATGAGGTCGTAAGCCTCAAACCTATGAGGTGAGGCGTATATAGGGCGTGTGCGACCTGTGATGCAGCCCGTAAGGAGCATGAAGAGAAAGGAAGCGTTTAAACAAGTAATCAGTATAGATATGTTAGAGATAAAGAACTTACATGCCAATGTCAATGGCAAAGAGATATTGAAAGGGATCAACCTTTCTGTCAAGGCGGGTGAGGTGCACGCTATCATGGGGCCGAACGGTTCCGGAAAAAGCACCTTGAGCAGTGTGCTGGTCGGTAATCCGGCATTCGAAGTAACGGAAGGCGAGGTTACCTTCAACGGGAAGAACCTGTTGGAGCTTGAACCGGAAGACCGTAGCCGCGAAGGTATTTTCCTGAGTTTCCAGTATCCGGTGGAGATTCCGGGAGTCAGCATGGTGAACTTCATGCGTGCCGCCCTGAACGAACACCGCAAGTATAAAGGGCTGGAACCTGTTTCGGCTACCGACTTCCTGAAACTGATGCGCGAGAAGCGCGCAATTGTCGAGCTGGACAACAAGCTGGCGAGCCGCAGCGTAAACGAAGGTTTCTCAGGTGGTGAGAAGAAACGTAACGAGATATTCCAGATGGCGATGCTGGAACCGAAGTTGGCTATCCTCGACGAGACGGACAGCGGGCTCGACATCGACGCTCTCCGTATCGTGGCAAACGGCGTGAACCAATTGCGTACTCCGGAGAATGCCGCTATCGTCATCACACACTATCAGCGTTTGCTGGATTATATCAAGCCTGACGTAGTCCATGTCCTCTACAAAGGCCGTATCGTCAAGACCGCCGGTCCCGAACTGGCCCTCGAACTCGAAGAAAAAGGCTACGACTGGATCAAGAAAGAGATGGGAGATGAGTAATTATGAAAGCAGAACAACAATATATCAATCTCTTCGCACAGTGTGAGTCGATGATTTGCAAGCATGCGGCGGCGGTTATGAATTTGCCGCGTGCGGAGGCTTTGGCTGACTTTGAGCGGTTGGGGTTTCCTTCGGTGAAGAGTGAAGATTACAAATATACCGATGTGGCGCAGGCCTTCGCCCCGGATTACGGGGTGAATATCAACCGCGTCGAAATCCCGGTCAATCCGTATGATGTATTCCGTTGCGATGTACCCAACCTGAGTACTTCGCTCTACTTTGTGGTGAACGACACTTTCTATGACAAGATGCTGCCGAAAGCCCATCTCCCCGAAGGCGTTTACGCCGGAGGTATGCGGACATTCATGGAGAAGTATCCCGAAGTCGCTTCCCGTTATTACGGCAAAGCCGCTTCGAGCGGGCAGGATGCCGTCATCGCCCTGAATACGATGCTGGCGCAGGACGGCTTTGTCGTTTATGTGCCGGAAGGTGTCGTGGTGGAACGCCCTATCCAGTTAGTGAATATCTTCCGCAGCGACGTCGACACAATGGCAAACCGCCGTATCCTCGTCATCATGGAAGCCCGTTCGGAAGCCAAGTTGCTGGTGTGCGACCATAGTATAGACGATGTGAAGTTCCTGGCAACGCAGGTTGTCGAGATCTTTGCCGGCGAAGGAGCCTTCTTCGATTATTACGATCTGGAAGAAAGCAGTGAGTCGACCACCCGTTTTGCATCTGTGCATGTGAAGCAGGAAACCGGCAGTAACGTCCTGGTGAACGGCATCACGCTGAATAACGGCCTTACCCGCAACAACTACTATATCGAACTGAACGGTGAACGGGCCGAGACGACCCTGTGCGGTATGTCTATCTTGGATAAGGAACAGCAGGTCGATACCTACAGCCATATCACGCATGCCGTACCCTGTTGCACCAGCAACGAACTGTTCAAAAACGTTCTGGACGACCATGCTGTCGGCGCTTTCAGCGGACGCATCTTAGTGAAGGAAGACGCACAAAAGACGGCGGCCTACCAGACGAACCGCAACCTCTGTGCAACCCGTGAAGCCCGTATGTACAGCAAGCCTCAGTTGGAAATCTATGCCGACGATGTGAAATGCTCGCATGGCATGACCACCGGACAGCTGGACGAAAACGCCCTGTTCTACATGCAAAGCCGTGGTATTCCCCGCGATGAGGCGCGTATGTTGCTGAGCGTAGCCTTCACATCGGATGTGATCGACCATGTACGTTTGGACGCATTGAAAGACCGTCTGCATAAATTAGTAGAGAAACGTTTCCGGGGAGAACTGGCCAAATGTGCCGGTTGCCGGGTGTGTAAATAAGAATACGGACTATGCAGCTGACACATATTGCTATCTGGACAAACGAACTGGAACGTTCGCGCGACTTCTATGTCAAGTACTTCGATGGGAAAAGCAATGAGAAGTATGTGAACCCGAAGAAGGGTTTCGCCTCTTATTTCGTAACGTTCGAGGGAGGGGCTTCGCTTGAAATCATGCAGCGTACGGACATCACCCGGGAAAGTACGGATGTCTATATCGGCCTTGCCCATTTCGCCTTCTCTGCCGGATCGAAAGAGAAGGTCGATGCGATGATCGAACGCTTTCGCTCGGACGGTTACCGGATCACGGGCGAGCCGCGTACGACAGGCGACGGTTATTACGAGGGTGCGGTTATGGATCCGGACGGAAACATCGTGGAAGTGATTGCCTGATCGTTAATTCATGTAAGACAGGAAAACCAGCAGGGGAATGTAATCTTTCAGGTTAGCGTGAAGTTTCTTCAACGCCTGGGCGATGTGATATTCCACTCCTTTGGGCGTCATGTTAAAGGTTTCTGCAATTTCTTTATACGATTTGTTTTCGTAACGACTCATGATAAAGATACGGCGGGTCTGCTTTGGCAGGCTTGCCAGTGTTTTGTTTACGATTTCCTGGGCTTCAGCCGTAAATAACTCTTCGGGATTACAGGCTTCGAGTGTGGAGATACGCGTGTTCAGTTCCCATTCCGCATGATTCTTCAATTGTTCGCTGACATCCTCCCTGACTTGTATATGTTGCAGGTAATTGAGACATTTATGCTTGATGATAGTCAGTATGTAGGCCGGAATGTTGGAGTCGGCTTTCAGTGTCTGGCGGTTTTCCCAGTACTGCATCAAAGCCTCTATAGTGAAATCTTCAGCTACGGCCATATCCCTCACATACATATTAGCAAAGCGGATAAACCGCCCCTGATAGTCTGCGAATAGTTGGTTGAACGCCTTTAGGTCTGTTGAATATTCCATATCTCCTTATATTACTGGCTGTAAATATAATAAAATAATGGCGAATAGATTGATTTATGGGATTCTGTTCCAAACAATCGTACAAAATATTCTTACATGTATACATTCCTTATAAAAGGAGTCGGCGGCTTTTAGGAAAGGGGTCGGCATCTCTTTCCAAAGAGACGCCGACCTCTTTTTTTAAAGGTTATACCCTTTTCCTGAATAGGTTATAAACAAACGACGTCCTGGTTTTATAATCCCATCGAAGGAGGAATAGCCGCTTCGTCCGAAGCCCATTCCTTGTTCGGTTTGTCTCCCATGACGAAGGCGAGTTTTCCCCCGTTCATAATATCTTTATGCAGGATGTAGCTCTTGTTGTACGGCTGGCCGTTGAGGGTGGCGGACTGGATGTAGATGTTCTTGTCCGATGCTCCTTTGGCCTCGATCGTGAACTGCTTACCGTTTTCGAGGGTGATCACACTCTCTTCAAATGTAGGGCTACCGATCACGTAGTAAGGCATACCGGGGCAAACCGGATAGAAGCCGACCATGCTGAACACCAACCAGGCAGACATCTGTCCGGCGTCGTCGTTACCGGAAAGTCCGTCGGGCGTCGTGAAGTATTCGCGGTCGATGATGTCATGCACCCACTTTTGCGTCTTCCAGGGTTCGCCGGCGTATGCAAAAAGGTAGGCGATGTGATGTCCCGGCTCGTTGCCGTGCCAGTAGTAGTTGCCTTCGAAGAAAGTATCCAGTCGTTCGATGAAACGTTCTTTTCCACCCATCTGCTGCATCAGTCCGGCGATGTCTTGCGGGACATACCAGGTATAATGATAAGGAGTACCTTCCGTAATGAAACTGGTGAAGTCGTACGGGGCGAAGGGTTCGATCCTGCTTCCGTTGGCATGTCGTCCGCGTGCATAACCTGTTTCGGGGTCGATGACGTTGCGGTAGTTTTCCGCTCGCTTGATCAGCGCGTCGTAGTCGTCTGTCTTGCCTAATTTCTTGGCAACCTGTGCAAGGACGAAGTCGTCGTATGCATATTCCAGCGTGCGGGACACCTGTTCGCGGCGGTGGAAGGCTTCCATCACAGGATCTTCCAACGGCACGTAGTTGTATTTCAGGTACGACTCCATTGCCCGCCGTCCTTTTCCGTCGCGGTAGCTGTTGGAGTCCGGATTGGCTTCGAAGGCATTCTTGCGCATCAGGGCGTAAGCCTCTTCATAATCGAAACCTGGAGCGTCTTTGATGATCGCGTCCCCGATCATGGCCGTGCAATGGTCACCGATCATCGCGGCCGTGTAGCTGTTCCAGGCCGGGAAGATGGGCAGCCAGCCGCCCTGTTGCCCTTTCAGGACAAGCGAGTGGGCCATGTCGCCATTGCGGGTAGGGTTCAGGATCGTGAACAGGGGATGGACGGCCCGGTAGGTGTCCCATTGCGAGAAGTCGCAGTAGTAAGTGCCGTGGTCCATCTTCATGGTTTGTCCGCCGCCGTCGAATTTCGGATAGGAACCGTCCGCGTCGCTGAACGTGCGGGGTAGGAAATGGGCATTATAGAGGGCGGAATAGAATTTGACTTTCTCCTCTTCGTTATTCCCTTTTACGGCAATCTGCCCTAATGCCTGGTTCCAGGTGTCGGACGAAGCCTGGCGTACTTTGTTGAAATCCCATCCCGGTATCTCGGCAGTCAGGTTTTTGCGTGCATTATCTATACTCGTGAAGGAAGTCCCCACTTTGACGAGCGTCTTGCCCGGCTTGCCGGATGCCAGTTTTATCCAGGCGCCGATGCCGTGTTTCCGGCCCTGTGTCGACTTTTGGCCGGGAGTCAGGGCCGTACTGTCCCAAACGCCGTAATCGGCAATCTCTTCATTCAGTTGCACCACGAAATGGCCGCTGAATCCGGCCTCCTTGCCGTAGCCCTGATAGATACGGTGCACGGGGTTGTAGCCGGTTATCTCTTTTTTCTCCGGGTCGATCTGGATGAAGGCGACACCTTCGTCGCTGTTCGGCTCGATCAAGATATAATGGTCACCGTCCTGCCGGAAGCTGAATTGCATGATACCGGCACGTGAAAGCCCGGTCAGTTCGGCATGTATGCCGTAGTCTTTCAAATCGACGGCGTAGTAGGAAGGAGTCGCCGTCTCTCCGGCATGGTCGAAAGAGGAGGCGCGTTTGAGCGGGTCTGTCTCGAGTTTATTGTTCAGCGGCATGATCGTGACGCTGCCGTAGTCCTGTGTGCAGGAGCCGTTCATCCAGTGGCTTGCACGAAATCCCTGGATCGCATCCTGAAAATAGTAATAGGGAGGGTAGCATTTCTGCTCGGTAGCCTGTGTCTGTGCCACCCAGTTGGTCATACCGTGCGGAACACCGACGGCCGGCATGATCTGTCCGCGCTCTTCCGTCGAGTTCTTGTCTTTTCCTTGTACGATACGGATATCCGTACCAATTAGTGGATTTACATACTTTTCAAATTTATTCTCCTGCCGGTCACAGGAGAACAGGCACAATGTACTTAATAATATTGTCCAGGTCTTCATCTTTATTAGTATTGTTGATTGCGGCAAAGATAGAAAAAAAGCTGACAGTTGAAAGTGTACAGCTGACAAATATTTCGGCTTTACCCCGGTTTTGCTTACCGGATTAGAGCTTATCTGCCAATTGTCGCACTTCAACTGTCGACTTACAGTCCACATCGAGTGTTTCTGTGGAATATTATTCTTGTCAGAAGCGGAAATATAACTTCCCGCTTATATTATTTTCCGGTCCGTTGCCGCTGAAACGATGAGATTGGGACTGCGGTCCGAAATCTTCCGCTTTTCCGAATTTGGTTCCTACTGCCGGGATCGCATTCATGAAAGAAATGTTTCCTTGCGGATAGTCGACGATCGTATGGTTCCGTTTAGGGTCATACAGCGTTTGCACGGCAGGAGTGAAGAGGTGCAAGGTGACATCTTCTTTCCCGTTGTAGACCTCGAAGGGAGTGGAACAGTCGAGCTTCATTCCGTAGAAGAGGGAGTAATACCCCTTGAATTCCGGATAATCCCAGCTTTCGCCAGTGATGGTGTTGTTGTATTTCTTTTCCCAGATATCGAGTGAACCTCCTTTCATGCGGTTATTATACACCCTGTACGGCCCGTTGGCGAGCAGGATGGCTCCTGCTATCTCTTTTTCCGGAAAATCGAAGGTGATGCCAGCCATTTTAACCCGGTCCTGAGGACGGTAGTTGTAATCCAGCTCCACAACACCGGAAGGAAGCATTGTCCAGGTGAATGTATAGGCGGTGTTTTTCCCGTTCCGGGCCGTGTAAGTGGCAATCAGTTGGGGATTACCTTCTGCCTGCTTACATTCGATGGTTTTGCAAATCAGATCCTGATCGGATATCAGTACGGGGCCGTTATTTAACGGTATTGTCTTGCCTCCGGAAGTTACAGACCGGAGCAAGCCGCTTTGTTTGTCAAACAGGACTTCCGTGCCGGCAGCCGAAAAACTCCAGTTATCGGTGTTCTCTTTTACGACCGGACTTGCGCCTCCCTGTGGTAATAGGCGGTTGGCAAGACGTCTGGGACTGCCGGTCTCATAGCTCCATGTAAACAGTTCCTGGTCGTAACGGTCCTTTACGGTGACATACAGGAAATCATAATCCTGCCAGCCGGAAGGGAGATCCAGTTGCAGATGCCCTCTTTCGCCCGGACGGATATCCGGCGCTTTGATTTTTCCGGAAACAGATTGAATCGCTTTATCGGATAAAGAGTTGATTTTAGCCAACCTGAATGTATAGCTGCATGCGTTTGCGTTTGTGAATAAATACCGGTTTTCCACTTCGATGCGGCCGTCCCAGCCAGGTGTGATATATCGTCTCTGCAAATGGATAGGCGACCAGATCTCTTTGATAGTAAAGAAACTGCCCTCTTTTTCGCGATGCGGGCCCACTATACCGTCGGCTCCGTGATCCTTGTCCGTATCGTAGAATCCGTTTTTGTCTTCACGTACGACTGCCTGGTCTGCGAAGTCCCAGAGAAACATCCCCGCAGAAAGCGGATTGGAAAGCATTAGGTTCCAGTAATCATCGAGTCCGGCTCCATGTCCTCCGTCATACAGTCCGTGCAGGATTTCCGTCGGCATGAAGATATCCCTTCCGTGAAACATATTGCCGATACCGGAGTTGTACTTGATATAATGTACTGTGTTGATGTTGCCGGATAGCCCCCAGGGATGCAGCACCGCCCGTTTCTGAGGATCGTATTGCGGGAACAGCGGATCGAGGTCGAAATTGAAACCTCCTTCATTTCCGTTTGCCCAGAAGATAATAGACGGACGGTTGAGGTCGCGTTTCAGCATTTCACCAGCCAGTATTGTGCCGACTTCCGTGTCGTAGGGCGGGTATTGCCAGGCACATAGTTCGTCTATCACATACATTCCCAATGAGTCGCAGACTTCAAGGAAATGTTTGTCCGGTGGATAATGCGACATGCGGACTGCGTTCATATTCATCTCTTTCATCAGCTTTACGTCGCTGATACTAAGCTGCTTGTTGGTTGTCCGTCCGGTGGTCGGGTAATGTGAATGGCGGTTCACGCCTTTGAAACGCATTTTGACACCGTTGATATAAACGCCGTCTTTCGGTTTTACTTCAACGGTACGGAAACCGATCCGGTCTGTAACCGTGTGTAGTATTTTATCCTTCTGACGTAATGTAATTATTGCGGTGTATAGCTGAGGATCTTCTGCAGACCAGGGATTGACGTTGTTGATTTTCCCGGAAAGAGAGATCTTGCCGGTCTTTTCGTGTACCGGGGCAGAAGCGATTTTTCCCATTGTCTGTCCTTTTGCATCCTTGATTTCGATGTCGGCTTCCAGACCTGACAGCTTTTTGTCGATAAAGATGTCCGCATTGAGTTCTCCGTGCTGCCGTGCGTCGATAGCCGTATATTCGATAAAGCTGTTTGGAACTGCTTCCAGATAGACCGGACGGAAGATTCCCCCGAATACCCAGAAGTCGCATTGCCGCTCTGCCTCGTTGATACTGGTGTTGGACGACATCTTGTTGACTCTGACTTCCAGCAGGTTCTCTTTGTCGGTCTGAACCAGCTTGGTTATTTCCCGTTTGAAGCGGTAGAATGCTCCTTGGTGGATGGGGCCTGCCGCTTTTCCGTTAACCTTGATTTCCGTATCTGTCATGGAACCTTCGAAAACGATGAAGATGCGCTTCCCTTTCCATCCGGCAGGGACCTCGAATGTCGTTTTATACAAGCCTGATTCGCCGGCCTTCGGTTTGTCGTGTCCGTAGTTGAACGTTCCATACCCTTCCATTTCCCAGCAGGAAGGAACTTTAATCTTATTCCATTCGCCGCTTTTCCTTCCTTCCGTACAGAAGAAATCCCATTCGACGGCATCATCGGAACCTTGCCCCGATAAGTATTTTACATCAGTGGTTTGCCCGTTAACAAACAGACTACCCAGTAGGAGGATAAAAGAATAAAAACATTTCATATAGTAAGTATTAAAAGGTTTTCTTGATAAATAGAGATTATAGATAATGATTTATCTGTTACTTTTGGCTTGATCCAAAAGTAACCAAAAAATCAAGGCTTAACCGTCCGGGCTACTCCGGGCAAAGGCTCCGCTGTCGCCTGCGAAACTCGCTTCGCTCAGACAGCGCAGGCTCC
>URZO01000080.1 GCA_900552465.1 uncultured Parabacteroides sp.
AAAGAACCGGATTGGAGCAAGTTCCAGGACTTCCTGAAAGGTGAAGTTCGTTTCGCCTCTGTTGCAAAACAGTATCCGGCAGAAGCCGCCGAACTGTTTGCCGCTGCCGAAGAAAACGCTAAATGGCGTCTGCGTAGCTACAAACGTCTGGCTGCTGAAAACTGGAGCGTTGAAGAGTAATTGATTCTTGTAGATAAGAGGGAATAAATTCCCTCTTGATAAAATAGAAAAGACGGGGTTGTCGAAAGATGATCCCGTCTTTTCTGTTTTAGTAGATAAGTAGTATCTTTACGAAATTGATTTTACTAATCTATATTAATTTTCTTATTATGAAAAAGTATTTGGCAGAAATGATCGGTACGATGGTTCTGGTACTGATGGGGTGCGGTAGCGCAATTTTCAATGGCGGATGTGGAACTCCCGCACAGGTATTAATGGTTGCGATGGCGTTCGGACTTTCGGTTGTGGCGATGGCTTATACGATTGGAGGCACCTCAGGATGCCATATCAATCCGGCTATTACGTTGGGGTGTATGTTGTCGGGGCGGATGAAGTCTAAGGAAGGCCTTATGTATATGTTGTTCCAGGTGATCGGAGCTTTGATCGGTTCCACGATTCTGTGGATACTGACATCTAATATCGATATGGAATATGCGACGACGACGGGAGCTAATTCGTGTGCTCCGGGTGTCGGGATTGCCGGCGGTCTGATTGCGGAAATCGTCTTTACATTTGTCTTTGTGCTGGTCGTATTGGGTACGACCGATGCGAAGAAAGGGGCGGGCAATTTTGCGGGCTTGGCTATCGGTCTGTCTCTTGTCCTGGTACACATCGTTTGTATTCCTCTTACCGGAACATCCGTAAACCCTGCCCGTAGCATCGGGCCGGCTTTGTTTGCCGGTGGCGAAGCCTTGTCGCAGTTATGGCTGTTTATCGTAGCTCCGTTTATAGGCGCGGCTTTATCTGCCGGAGTGTGGAAAATGGTTGCCGACAAAGAATAAGGTTTGATTATCGGAATATATCCGGTCTGTTTTCAATCTGAAGCGTGTTATCCAATGTCCTTTGGTTTGTTTTTACTGATGTAAGCCGGGTTAGGCAGGAGGTCGCGTTGAGGATAGGCGGATTGTTGCCTGGCTGAATGGACGGTTTGTATAATGACACTGACTACTTCGTATGGAAGAAGTTGTAACTGCTTCTTATAGGCCATGGCCTCTGTGATATTTTTTAATTCACGCCGGTAGACAATTTTATAGGATGCGGACAGCAGTCCGGATATATTCTGAAGTTTTTTTGTTAACTCTGATAGGTCTTCAGTGTGGCCAATCAGCCTATAGCCGTTATCATTATTTTCAAGAATGTAAACATATATCATAATTGCATTATTTAGAGGATTTGTATTCTTTTACTTATCTCAAACATGTTTCAGTATTATTTCGTTCAATGACTTATTTCTGATGAACCAGTTCAGAGTCTGCTCTGACACATCGGCAAGAAAAGACTTATGGGCAAAAGCATCGACCAGATTCGGGAAGTGCCGGATATAAACGATACATTCCTTCCATACCAATGTCTTTTGGACTTCTTTGATATCAGGAGTAACCCTGATTATCTTCCGGCGTGAAATATGGTCAATTGTAATATAGACGCACGCAGGTTGTTGCCACCCCGCATTATCAAGCATTTCCTTGTTCATGACTTTTTCATTTTCTTGTCACAAACTTATTTATAAGAAGGCGATTTAGGTTTACAAATACGGAAAACTACTTTTCAACGATGGAATTTTGCACACAACGGCGGAATTCTGATGGCGACATTCCATACTCCTGTCGGAAAAAGCGATAGAAGGTCGTGTGAGACGAGAATCCATAGTCGGTTCGTAAGGCTTCGAGTGAGAGTTCGGGAGATAGTTGTAGTAATTGCCCGATTTTTCGTACTCGCAGGCGGTTGAGGTAACCGTTTACCGTATCATTCGCACAACTCCGTATAGCCGAGTGGAGATAAGTAGTGTTTGTTGCCAGCAGCTTGCTCAATTGTTCGCGGCCTAATTCTTCGTCGGCGAGCAGTTCGGGACGTTCGTCTAACAGGTTGTTGAGGTTGTTAAACAGTATTTGCTCGGCAGTCGGTTTAGTCTTTTCCGGATCGGCATCGGGTATTATTTGTTTTGTTTCTTTTTTATTCCGTTCCATTTCCTGGCGTTCCACAATCTGGCGGTAGAGCGCTTCGTTTTTCCGGCGGATAATACGGTAATGGATGAAAAGTATTCCCAGTAATATTAAAAGAAGGAAACAACCGCAAAGCGCAAAAATGAACCGTAGGCGGGTGGTACGGATGCGTTGTTCATCGAGTTGATTCTGCATTTTCAATTCCTTCACTTCATATTGTGTGCGAAGCCGGTTAAGGGCTTGGGCCGATTCTTCCAGGCGGATGGAATCATTGCTGGCGATATACAGTTTATAAGCCTCTATTGCTTTATCCTTTTTATCATGCTCTTCGTATAAGTCTGCCAGTTGTTTGTAGTAGATGGCAATTCTTTTATCATCCAGTTCCCGGCGGATACCGATAAGAGTTAGAAGTCCTTTTTCCGCTTCGTCGTAACGTCCGTATTTTGCCGCATAAGCAGCCTGTAGCTGGGTTATATCCGATTTCATCCCAGTCTCGTTGGCCTGTTCAGCAAGTACTGATTCTATTTCTGCTTGTCGGAGATGTTGTGCAGCGGCTTCTTTCCGGTTCAGGAATATATCGATATAAGTCTGCTCAATCAGTTGTAATCCTCTGAAAAGAGGGTTGTGGAACCCTTTGCTTTGTTCCCATTTTTCAATGTAAGGAGGGATGGAAATACAAACGGAGTCTGCACTTGTATAAGATTCTTGTACTCGTAGTATGTATGTGACACCCAATCCGGATTTTATCGCTAATGTCGGGTTTTCAATCTGTTTGCCGATTTCATGAGCTTGCCGGTAGAATTGAAGTGCATTGTCATATTCTTTTTGTGCTCTGAAACAACGGGCTATGTTGTAGTAAGAGTATCCTTTACCCGTCAGATCGTTTAACTGCGTAGCCTTGTCTAACAACCGGTATGCCTGTCGTAATGCTTCCGGCAGATTATTCCTGTGGTTAATGAAAAACAGACTGATTTTATTACTACTTCCCCAAGCCTTGCTGGTTTCGTTATGTGCCAGATAAAAATCAAATTCTTTGTTGAATGCATCTATGAATTTGGCCGAGTCATTCATTAGACTGTAATAAGTCGTTATGGAAGAAAGGGCATATCCTTCGAATTTGATATCTTTTTTTGAACGTGCTTCCTGAAGCAACGAATCGACTGTGGGGAGGAAGGATGGCGTGCGGATGGCTTTGATACTCCGGTTATATAAGGCCAAAAGACTCGGGTCGTCTTTCGTAGTTTGCGCATATAAGGAGTTTGCTGATAGATTTAACAAAAACAGGATGATAAATACTTTTGTTGCATTCATATATTTGATTTATCGTATAATTGATAACAAATATAAGTTTATCTTTCGGATATGTAGTTTGCAGGTATGGAAATATTATTTTCATATTTGGAAAAACTTCTCTTTCAAATAGTTGTAACTCCGGGTAAAGACGGAATGCCCGGAGTTATTCAACTGCTTAAAATTCTATTTGCGATTTCAGTTCCGGAAACTGCGTCGGTGTCAATCACAAAGGAACCGTTTAAAATACAGGGATTGAATAGACCAGCCCCAGCGAAATGCGATGTGTGTCGGGGTCGACGGCTCCCATGTCGAGGGCCGGCCTTTCGAGTTTTACGCCCCGGTATGTGTAGAGTAGGAAGATGAAGAGGTCGCTTTGCTTGATCGGGAAAAACTCGATGCTGCTTTGCGCATTCCAGGAACGGCGGTACATGCCTTTGGCGAACGGGCCGTTTGCCTTGTAGACGCGCCCGGTTTCGTATGCGCCTTTCACATAGACGTTCCAACGCGGGTGGATGCGGTAATCGACATCGGCGATGACAGACAGGTATTCGGTGTTACAAGCCGTTTGTGCAGTCTCGGGCAGGCGGCTGATGACGCCGTGCTGGTCCAGCCCTTGCCGCGTGTACATGATATCCAGGTAAGTGAGCAGCGGCCCTTTCTCGACCGTATTGCCGCAGGTGAAGTAGTAGGAATAACGCTTCTGGGTCTGCTGTCCCATCGTAGCTGCATAGCGGAGTTGCAGGACACGGTCGAAATAATAGCTGTTCCAGTTTACTGTATACATGAAAGGCACTTTTGCCTCCCTCATGTTTTCCGGCAACCCGGTCGGATAGATCTCGTCGTCCTGGCCGCTCCGGTTGTTGACGATCTGGAAACAAAGTTCCTGGTCAGGATTGACCTGCCAGTTGCCCGATATACCCGCTTGGTAGCAAGTCAGCAGGTTGTTGAACTCGCTGAACTCGCGCACTTTTATCGAGTTGACATAATACTCATATCCTCCGAAGTTCACGAACTGTTTGCCGATGGTAAAGCCGAACTTGTCATGCACTTTCAGGTTGACATAAGCCAGTTCGAGCGAAGATGATAGATTGTCCAGCGAATAAGGGTCCGAATATTTATTGAACGACTGGCGGTAATGATAGGAGAGGTTCTTCCATACATCTCCTTTTATCTCTAATCGGACACGGTTCAGCTTGAAGTTCATCCCGTCGAAATCAGAACCGGTGAAATTGGCATTGGCCGAAGTGAACAGCTGGAAACTCATTTCTGCACTTTCGATCACCTTCTTTCCTCCCGTGAGGCGTTCAACGAGTGTCGGTTCCTGTCCCGGATTGGATTCCTTTTCAACTTCTTGTGCCCAAACAGATTGGACCGATAATAATAGTATAGTCAATAAGCAGAGATGTGTTTTCATGTTTTCAATTGAAATATTTTAGCGTTCAAATATAGTAATTTTCCACAACCTTTGGAAATCCGTATTTATTCTTACCTTTGCCTGTGGTTTTTAATATGGTAAAGAGTTTAGGTTATGATTAAGGCAGTTTTTTTTGATATCGACGGGACGCTGGTCAGCTTCAAGACCCATGTTGTCCCCAAGTCGACTCTTCATGCACTTGAATTATTGAAGAAAAAAGGAATTAAAGTGTTTATCGCTACCGGCCGCCATCGCAGTTCCATTAATAATCTGGGCGATCTCGAGTTCGACGGTTATGTGACGCTGAACGGCGGCTATGTATTTGCCGGAAAGAACGATGTGATCTATAAACACAGCATTCCGGATAAGGATATTGAAGCGCTGGTGCGCTATCAGAATCAGGAGGGCGAGTTCCCGTGCGCCTTTGTGCAGGAAAACGAGATATTTATGAATTATACGGATAAGGCGGTGAACGACGTATTTCATCTGCTGAATTTCCCCGCTCCACCTATCCGTCCCATAGAAGACATCTATGGAAAGACCGTTTATCAGTTGATCGCCTTCTTTACGGCAGAGCAAGAGAAGCGTATTATGAAAGTCTTGTCACATTGCGAATCCACACGGTGGAATGCGTTGTTTACGGATGTCGTGCCTCATGGAAGCAGCAAGCGTGTCGGTATCGACAAGATGCTGGAGCATTTTCATATCGGGTTGGACGAGTGTATGGCTTTTGGCGACGGAGGTAATGACATTCAGATGCTTAGCCATGTCGGCATCGGGGTGGCAATGGGAAATGCGGCGCAGGAGGTGATGGACTCCGCCAACTATGTGACGACTTCCGTCGATGAGAACGGCATCTACAATGCACTGAAACATTTCAACATAATTTGAATTTGAACTGTTATACATATAAATAAGGGAGATTATGATAGACGAACTGTTAAGATTCAATCGTAAATTTGTAAAGAATAAGGGATATGAGAAGTTTATCACCAATAAGTATCCTGATAAGAAAATAGCGATCGTGTCCTGCATGGACACCCGCCTGACTGAGTTGTTACCGGCCGCTTTGGGCATAAAAAACGGCGATGTCAAGATTATCAAGAATGCGGGAGCTATTATCTCCCATCCCTTCGGCAGTGTGATCCGGAGTTTGCTGGTTGCCATTTATGAATTGGGTGTGAACGAGGTGATGATCATCGGGCATACCGACTGTGGTGCCAAGCACATGGACAGCGAGGAGATGATCGGGGTGATGAAGAAAAGGGGAATCCCTTCGGAGCATATCGACATGATGCGCTATTGCGGTATTGACTTTAAATCCTGGTTACGTGGGTTCGATACACCGGAAAGCTCGGTTCGTGAGACCGTATCGCAGGTGCAAAACCATCCGCTGATCCCTTCGGATATAACGGTTAGCGGATTTGTAATCGACTCGACAACAGGTGAGTTGACCCCGGTCGTTTGATCGGAAAACAAGGCTGAATGGATTTAATCAAAACCTAAAAATGTATAAACGTGCAAGAAAAACTATGTTATACAGCATTGTTTCAAATAAAATGCTTATCTTTGCACTGTAAACAAAAAGAGAAAGTTTAGGTTTAGTTATTATTAATCGTTCTCCAAGCGTGGGGAACTTAAATGAGTAAAATTATGATGATGAGAGAAAATGAAAAAAGTATGCGTACTTTAGCGATGTTGCGTTATCAGGCTGATCGTTATCAGTCCGTTGGAAATGGTTCAATGTGCCAGCGAGTAAATGCTGAGATCCGCAGATTGATGAACCAAATGAGCGAAAGCTCTAAAAATTGAGTAATAAACAGGTAAATAATTTTGTATTGATGTTGTCTCTCCACCCTTGTCTTTAGAAAGACAGGTGAGAGATAGATGTAGTGGAGGCATTCGACGCTTAAGAGATAGCGGAGTTTGGCCTTTTTTTATTGTCCTTTTCTTTCCTTCTTAATTCGTTTTGCCCTTTCCGGGGAAGGTATATCCTATAAGTACTTATCCGGGCATTTACAGTCTTTTATCAATATTCTATTTATCGGAGGTGATTCTATTACGTCGCTTTTATGCTATCTTTGTAGTTGTAAAACTATAATCAGTAAAAACACAGAATTAAAATGAAAAAAGCGGGATTATTCTTAGTCTCCATAGCACTAAGTACTACATTGTGGGCCGAATCGCCGGAAAAAAAAGGGCTGGATGTGATTAACAAAGCCAATGCGGAGGCCTATATCGGTTTCTTGGCAAGTGACGCTCTCGAAGGGCGTGAAGCCGGTTTTCGAGGCGGGCGTATTGCAGGTGAATATATTGTTTCCAATCTGAAAACGATGGGAATCGAACCTTTGTTCGAATTTTACTACCAACCTTTCGATGCCTATAATAAAGAGCGCCAGAAGAGAGGGCGTTTCCAGGTTCATCCGGATTCGATCGCTAAGCTGAAGCAAGGTGTCCACCAGAAGCTGTCGATGAATAATATCCTGGGAAAGATCGAAGGCAAGACCCCGGACGAATATGTGATTATCGGCGCCCATTACGATCATCTGGGGATCGATCCGATGTTGGACGGCGACCAGATCTATAACGGAGCTGACGATAATGCATCTGGTGTTTCGGCCGTTTTGCAGGTCGCAAAAGCGTTTTTAGCAACAGGCGTGCAGCCGGAGCGGACCGTTATCTTTGCTTTCTGGGACGGCGAGGAAAAAGGTTTGTTGGGCTCCAAATATTTTGTACAGACATTCCCGGAGATGGACAAGGTGAAAGGATATCTGAATTACGATATGATAGGCCGCAATAACGACGAGTCTAAACCGACGCACGTCGTCTATTTCTACACCGAGGCGCATCCGGCGTTTGGCGACTGGCTGAAGAACGATATCAAGAAATACGGTTTGAACCTGACTCCGGATTATCGTCCGTGGGACAAGCCGGTAGGAGGGAGCGATAACGCATCGTTTGCCCTGTTGGATATTCCGGTTATCTGGTATCATACGGATGGCCATCCCGACTATCACATGCCGGGCGACCATGTGGAAAAAATCAACTGGAACAAAATCGTCGATATCACCAAAGCTTCTTTCCTGAATATGTGGAATCTGGCAAATGAGAAAGATTATTGAACGAAAATAACAATAAATCCCTTTCCTGTCTGATCGTTATGGTTTTGGCAAGTCATACCTATGAGCCGCCAAAGCCATAACGATCGCTGCAAAATCAAATTCACCTTTACTTCTTCCATGCAGCGTTTTGTTTTCCAGAAGCATCATGTATATAAATGAGGATTATCAGGCAATAGACTGGTCCGGATGGTTAAAGTATATATAAATGCTTGGAAACTATTTGGAAACAGCTATATTTGTAAATAAAATGGATACTCTTTATTTAAGGCAAAGGGGGAAGATTAAACCTACCCCTGTATTTTTAGTCTAAGTAGTAGAAATATTATAAAGTAGAGGAGAAACGAATATGAAACCCATGAAATTAACGTCTTTGATGGTGATGCTCCTGGTAGGCTTCAGTGCCGCTGCCCAGGAAGAGTTCTTTGATGATGTGTATTTCTCTTCCAGCAAAAAAGATAAGAAAGAAAAAACAGAAGAGAAGGTTATACAGCCTAAAGAGAATGCGGAACGCACGACGATGTCGTCTACTTACAGCACAAGCAAGAGAAAAGCTGCTGTATCTGACGAAGAACGTGCTATCGATGAATATAATCGCCGGTACTCTTCCGTCGATGTGGAAGAACCGTATGATGAAGATGCAGACGAATATACGGACGGTGAGGTTCTTGCCGAGTATAACGATGATATAGCGGCAGCTTCCGATGCTAAAAAGGAACGCCGTTCCGATACGGAATATACCGAACGTATCATCCGTTACCATTCCCCCAGTAAGATTACGGTCGCAGGAGCAGATCAGGTGAATCTGTACCTGAGCGATGGGTATTACGCTTACGGGTATGATACGGATTATTCCAACGGGCAAACGAATGTGAATGTCAATGTCAATATGGGCTATGGCGGTTGGTATGACCCTTGGTACAGCGGCTGGTATGGTGGCTGGTACGGCGGTTGGTATGATCCGTGGATTTATAGTCCTGCCCGTTATTGGGGTTACGGTCCGTCCTTCGGCTTCGGCTGGGGATGGGGTGGCTTCTATGCCGGCTTCTACGGCCCGTCCTGGGGTTGGGGTGGCTACTGGGGACCCGGCTATTGGGGCGGTGGCTACTGGGGTGGTTACTGGGGACACCATCATCACTATTATACTCCCAACCATTATCGCAGTAACGGAGGACGTTCAGCTTATGCAAGCAGTTATAGAGGATCAAGCAATAGAGGAAACAGTTCATCTTATAGAAGTTCGACCCGTAATCGTTATAACGGATCTGCCTCTTCTTTAAGAGGAGAAGGTAATTCTTCTTCCGGTTCAATCGACAGAAGCCGGTATAGCAGCCGTTCCGGGCGTCCTTCGACATCTCAGGGAACTTCTATCCGAAATGAAAACGGTAGTGCAATAACTACACGTCCGTCTTCTTCTGCTAACAGCACAACAAGAACACGTGTGAATCGTAGGAATGACGCTAATTCGATAAGTACATCTCCTTCTCGAACTTCTTCTTCCAACCGTCAGTATACAGCGCCGGCAGAAAGCAGAAGCAGAAGTAATTATAGCACTCGTTCGAGCCAGTCTCAACAAAGAAGTCAGAGCACTTATACTCCTTCGAGAAGCAGTAGCAGTAGCCGTTCTTCTTTTAGCGGTTCTTCCGGTGGTGGCAGCAGTCGTTCCAGTGGCGGCGGTGGCAGCGGTTATAGTAGCAGAAGCGGTGGTGGCCGTCGATAAACAATCGGTGTATTGAATATAATATTATAAAGGGGCAAGCCGCCCCTTTATCTATATAAGATATAAAAGTTAAAGTGATGAACAGAATAGCATGCTTATTAGTTTCAGCATTCCTATTAAGTGGTGGTGCTGCGTTTGCGCAAGGTGAAATGGATGCCTATCGGTATTCTCAAACAGATTTGAATGGTACAGCCCGTTATCTTAGTATGGGTGGGGCTTTCGGTGCATTAGGTGGTGATATCTCGGCTATGTCCGCTAATCCGGCAGGTTTGGGTATTTATCGAAGTTCAGAGGTTGTAACAACTTTGAGCCTGTCTTCGATAAAAGCAAAGTCGGATTGGAACGGATCGAAGATTGACACTAAAAATACAAAGTTCAACTTTGATAATATTGCTTATGTCGGTTATTTCCCTACCGGGAACGATGAAGGTTTAGTCGGATGGAATGTCGGTTTTTCTTATAATCGTGTGAAAAACTTTAACCGTAATTATAGCTTGGCGGGTAATCAGGCATTTTCTTTGGGTGATTATGCAGCTGCTTACGCTTCTTATGCTTCTCTTTCCAATTCGAATTTATTAGGTATTCCGGAGGATGACCTGGTTCCGTTGTTATCGAGTAATGAGAGCGAACGAAGACTTGCTTATAACGGTTTAGGAGGACTTTGGTTGCCGGCTTTGGCTTATCAGAGTGGTTTGATTGGCGCTGATGTAGAAGGGGGAAGGCAGTATCATTCCTCTTTTGCAGAGCCGAATGAACAGGGAGGATGGTATCCTGATAGCCGTCCGGACGATGTTCTTCTGGAAGTGAGAGAGAGAGGAGCGATCGATAAGTATGATTTTTCTTTTGCAACGAATATTTCCAACCGGGTATTCCTGGGGGCTACGATTGCTATTACAGACTTGCGTTATAGAATGAATTCCGAGTATACGGAGAGGTATTATTTCACTGATAATACACAGGACCATTTATTTTGGGACAACCAAAAAGCAACTGATGGAACTGGCTATTCATTTAATCTCGGTGCTATAGTTCGTGCAAATGATTATCTTCGTTTAGGAGTCGCTTATAACTCTCCGACCTGGTATAACATGACGGACAGTTATTATGCTTCTGCTCAGACTCACAATGGGGGAGATCCTAAAAATCCAACTATGGATGGTGAAACGCCCACAGATCCGAATCCTTATACTGATTATCGATTGCGTACAGCCGACAAATGGATTTTCAGTGTAGCAGGTATTATTGGGCAGACAGCTCTGATAAGTGTGGACTATGAATTGGGTAATTATAAACACATGAATTTATCCGATAGAGATGGATATGAGTACCCAGATAATAACTTATTCAAAGAACATTTTGGATTGGCACATACGTTTAAAGCTGGTGCAGAAGTAAAAGTAACCCCGCAGTTTGCTGTTCGTGCCGGTTTCAATTGGAAGAGCAGTCCGTTCCAGAAAGAAGTTCGGGAAGGAAATCTTGAGATATTCCCTTCAGGAACCTCTGTTAACTATACGTTAGACAAAGGAACAACCGCTTATACAGTGGGATTGGGTTACAGATTTACTCCTAACTTTTACATGGATTTAGCATGTGTCTATCGCCAGTATAAAGAAGATGCTTATACTTTCTCTAATATTATCATAGATGGTGAAAAGGTGGTTAGTTCAGATGCAATCGGCTTGAAAACAAACACCACCCAGGTTGCCCTGACATTAGGTTATAAGTTTTAAGATATCATAGTTTGTTTGTAAAAGCCCCCTGTTTGTACAAAAATCGTACGGGCAGGGGGCTTTTTTTGTGAAAAATAAAGGAAATGTTTGCTTGTTTAAAATACTTTTTGTTCTTTTGCCTTCGTAAATATAAATAATATTATTGTCAAACAATTTTAAACCGCATTGCCTATAGCATAAACATTACTCAAGAAAACTAAAAAATAGAGAAGTAATGAATACTTTAAGAATGAAGACCGACGAAGAGTTGGTGGTTCTTTATGCAGAAGGTAATAATGCTGCTTTCGATGTATTGTTGAATCGTTATAAGAGTAGCATACATTCCTACATTTACTTTATAGTTCGTAACAAAGATCTCACAGAAGATATCTTTCAGGAGACGTTTGTCAAGGTGATTATGACTATTAAACAAGGTCGTTATACGGAAAACGGCAAGTTTAAGGCGTGGATTACCCGTATCGCCCATAACCTGATTATCGATAACTTCCGTCAGGAACGCAGTGAAAACACCGTTTCTAATGATGAGGTGGAAGTGGATCTTTTCAATAATATCAAACTTTGTGACGGTACGATCGAAGACAATATCGTACGCCGCCAGGTGCTGTCTGACGTGAAGAAGCTGGTGAAACATCTTCCCGACAGTCAGCGCGAAGTGTTGGAAATGCGCTATTATCAGGATCTCAGCTTCAAAGAAATTGCCGATATCACAGGTGTGAGCATCAATACGGCTTTAGGACGTATGCGTTATGCTATCCTGAACATGCGTCGCATGGCGGAAGAGAACAGCATTGAACTGTCAATGGCTTGATGAATTAAAAATTATTCTTTCCTGTTCATACAATAAGGGGAGAGGTTGGCCGTTTTATAATCAAACAAGATTAAAAAAACGGGATGCCTATGAAGAGACTTTCTACTCAATGTATGAATGGAACAGAAAATAAAACAGACAGGAACCGGAAGGACAGGAAAAGTTCGCCGCGTCGGCAGACACTTGATTTCCTTACCCAATTTGCGAGGGTTTATCATTCAGAACCCACTTTACGCACGGAACTCTGTGGTTTGGTTATAAACTAAGAAATTAGAGGCACGGATTAAAAGTCCGTGTCTTGTTTGTTATTCCTACCTCGATTGTCTTTGTTTAATTGCTTAATGATGCGGTCAAAGTCGCTTTCCAGCTGTTTCATTTCCCGTGTACGATATATTTCAAATTCTCGTTCGGCTTTTTCTATTGCCTGTTTATGAGATATACTTCCATTACCAGTCAATAACTTCCTGCGGTGCATCAGTATCTGTTTATCGAGTGCCTCGATCCAATCTTTCATCGTCATAGGTATTTGTTCCAGTGCCTGGAATTCGGCATAGTCCAGGAATTGAGAGACTAAAAGATTGAGTCGTTGTAATTCCAATTCCGACAAATAATTCTTCGCGATTTTTACATCATCTTTGGTTACATAATTACCTTTGAAATTAGTCATTCCTACAAGTGGTTTTTCATTGTCAACCCTTTCGTATATAATTTCGGCTGCAGTATGTTCATGTACGGCAAAATGTAATTTGTTTTGTACAGTGGCAAAAAAATACTTGGTTAAGTCGGCTCGTGGATCATAATCTGTAGAAGTGGCGTATATGTCTGTGACTTGCTGATAGAAATTGCGTTCAGAAGCCCTAATGTCACGAATACGTTGCAATAGTTCTCTAAAATAACGAGAACCACCTTGCTTTAGTCTTTCATCGTCCATTGCAAAGCCTTTTTGTATATACTCGTGTAACCGTATTGTTGCCCAACGTCGAAATCGTGTGGCTACTTGTGATTGGACACGATATCCAATAGCTATAACCATGTCAAGATTAAAATGGTCGATTTCACGACGGACTTGTCGTTTGCCTTCTGTGCGAACTAACAAGAAATTCTTGTGAGTTGCTTCACGGTCTAATTCGCTGTCTTGATAGATACCTTCAATGTGTTGACTGATGTTTTGTTGCGTGGTATCATATAATTCTGCAATTTGATTTTGTGTTAGCCATAAATCTTCATCTGAAAAACGTACGGATATATTGGTGATTCCGTTGTCATCTTGATATATGATTACTTTGTTATCGTTTTGTTCCATTATTTGCAGGTCTATTAAATAATTTAGGACAAATGTAATGAAAAGTCTGGGATAATGATCTTATTAGGCTTTGCTATATCTTTCAGATATTATACTTACCTTTGCATAAAAGATGAAAGATATGAAACATAAGATAGCGCCTTCTCTGCTGGCTGCCGATTTTCTGAATTTGCAGCGGGATGTGGAGATGATAAATAAGAGTGATGCCGATTGGTTGCATCTGGATATTATGGACGGTGTATTTGTTCCTAATATATCTTTTGGTTTTCCGGTCTTGGAAGCGATAAAACCGGTCTGCCGGAAACCGATGGATGTACACCTGATGATCGTCGAGCCGCAAAAGTTTATTCCGGAAGTGGCGGCTGCGGGCGCCTATATGATGAATGTGCACTATGAGGCTTGCACGCATCTGCACCGGACGGTGGGAGCTATCAAAGAGGCAGGGATGAAGGCGGCTGTTACGTTGAACCCGCATACGCCGATTTGCCTGTTGGAAGATATTTTGCAGGATCTGGATATGGTGTTGCTGATGTCGGTGAATCCGGGTTACGGCGGACAGAAGTTCATCGAACATTCGGTCGATAAGACGGCTCGCCTGAAAGATATGATACTGGCTAAAGGGCTGGACACCCTGATTGAAGTCGATGGCGGGGTGAATATGCAGACGGCGAAACGCCTGGTCGAGGTTGGCGCCGATGTGTTGGTTGCCGGCAGCTTTGTCTTCCGTTCTCCTGATCCGTTGCAGACGATCCGGGAGCTGAAGGGTTTATAGTGTACCGGACGCAGACAACGCAGAATACGCAGATGAGCGCAGACTTTTTATTGATAATAAATAATATCTGCGTTACTCTGTGCTCGTTTGCGTCATCTGCGTCCACTAAATATCTCTTTCGATACACACTTGTAATCAGATAAACAAATTCAAAGCCTTACATTATGATAAAAGAATTACAGATACGTCCTTTTTCCCGTCCGTTGCTTGTCTGGATTGCGGGAATCATGCTGCAAACAGTTTTCCCGCTTTGTGCTTATTCCGTATTATTTCTGTTGTTTCCCCTTTTAGTCCTTGTTTTTTCTTGTTTTGGAACGAAGGTACAAGGGGCATTTTGCTATGAAACGCGCTGGCTTTGGGGTGCGGTCTTTGTTTCCCTGCTGCTTTTTCTTTCTATACAGAAGACTGCCTGTTCACAGGTCGATTTGCCTTCGGAGCATCCGGAATCTACTCTTTCCCGATTGGCGAAGGAAGAACAACTGCGTCTGTTGGAACCTTTCGACAGGCTGAACCTGACGGACGGGGAGAAGTCGGTGCTGGCGACTATTACTGTGGGCTACCGGGAGGCGATGGACCGGAATGTCAGGCAACGTTTTTCGGTTGCCGGCGTGGCGCATATCCTGGCGGTGAGCGGTTTTCATGTCGCTGTTGTTTGTGGCTTCCTGTCTTTTATGCTGTCGTTTCTTCCCCGGAGCGAGCCATGCCGGTGGATCCGTTATCTATTGACGGTCTTGTTGTTATGGACTTTTGTTGCGGTGACAGGATTGGCGGCTTCAGCTGTCCGGGCGGCTTTGATGCTGACACTGTTTCTGACCGGAGGGGTGTTGGGAAGGATGACGGAGCGTTATAACATCTTGGCGGCTTCGGCTTTCTGCATGCTGGTCTATGAGCCTCTCTATCTGTTCGACATCGGTTTTCAGTTGAGTTATCTGGCTGTGTTGTCCATTTTATATTTCCAACCCCGGTTGCAGCGGTTGATAGAAGTCCGCAATCCTTTGCTCCGGGCTCCCTGGCAGTGGCTTACCGTCACGTTGGCGGCGCAGGTCGGGACGGCGTTTCTTTGCCTCTATTATTTCGGGCAGTTCTCGACTGTCTTTTTATTGACCAACTTGCCGATGACTCTTTTAGCAACATTGTTGATACCTATGGGGTTGGTCTGGATGATGCTGCCGGCGGGATGTCCGGGTTATGAATGGTTGCAAGCCGGGGTAGAGGGGCTGACGCGTGGTTTGCTTCGCCTTGTCGATTCCTTTAGCAGCGTACCGGGGGCGGTCTTTTCCTTCCGGTTCGATTTCTCTGCGATGCTGACGGCCTACGGCATACTTCTGTTTGTCTTGTTGTACGGCCATACCAGGCGTCCGGCATATCTGTTCGGGGGATTGACCCTGTTGTTAATAATATTGATTGTCCGGCTGATTGGAAATCTAATGCTGTGTGGAATATAAAAAAAGTCGTACCTTTGTCACTGAATATAAGAGAATATATATGATTACGAAAATCATTCAGGAAGAGAAAATACAAAAAGCTAAGAAGTACGTCGAGAAAGGCGAAAGTTTTGTTATCGTGACACATGTTACCCCGGACGGGGACGCTATAGGTTCCGCATTGGGACTCTACCATTTTCTGACAGCTTATGGAAAAGACAACGTAACGGTTGTGGTACCCAACGATTTCCCCCAGTTCTATAAATGGATGCCGGGCCATAAGGAGGTTGTCATTCATGAGAAATACCCTGATTTTGCGGAGCAATTGATCCGGGACGCAGATGTTATCTTCTGCCTGGATTTCAACGAGCCGAAGCGCATCGAGAAACTGGCTCCGGCAGTCGTGGCTGCTGACGGGCGGAAGGTGATGATCGACCATCATCTGAATCCTGCTGATTTCTGTCGTGTGACAATGTCCTATCCGGAAATGTCGTCTACGAGCGAAATGGTTTTTCGCTTTATCTGCCGCATGGGAATGTTCGAGCTGATCAATAAAGACTGTGCCGCATGTATCTATACCGGTATGATGACGGATACAGGATCGTTTACCTATAACTCGAATAAGCCGGAGATCTATACGATCATAAGCGAACTGATCAAGAAGGGAATCGATAAGGATTTGATCTACCGGAAAGTGAACCAGGTCTATTCGGAAAGCCGCCTGCGTATGATGGGCTATGTCCTGTACGAAAAGATGAAACTTTATCCGGAAAAGCAAGCCGCTTTGATTACGCTTTCGCTGGAAGAACTGAACCGTTTCCACTACGTAACGGGCGATACGGAAGGATTCGTCAATCTGCCGTTGAGCATCGAGGGGGTGACATTCAGTGTCTTTATCCGTGAAGACAAAGATTACGTCAAGGTTTCGCTCCGCTCTGTCGGCGACTTCCCCTGTAATCAGTTTGCCAGCCGGTATTTTAATGGCGGAGGGCATAAAAATGCTTCGGGAGGCGAATTCTACGGCTCATTGGCCGACGCCGTTGCCGTGTTCGAGAAAGGATTAATGGAATTTAATCCTAATAAAACAGAAGAATTAGACAAACATGCCTGAGATATGGCGGAGATTATATACATTTGCCAGTCATTTACAATTAATACGTAACAGATGAAGAGAGGTTTTTATATCCTGTTGATTATGTGCGCTGCCATAATGGTGGTGTCGTGTGACAAGACAAAGTCATACACTGATATGTTGAAGGCCCAGCAAAAGGCTATTGATCGTCTGGAGAAGGATAGCGGATTGGTCATTTTAGATGAATTTCCAAAGGATAGCATTTTCAAGGAAAATGAATTCGTGAAGCTGGATGATGGTGTTTATCTGAATATTATAGAAAAAGGTAATAGCGAACGTGCTGCATTGGGAAAGACGGATGTCCAGGTTCGTTTTATGGCTACAATGTTTATGGAAAACAGTAGCTTAGGTACAGGTACTGTCGATCTGCTCGGTCCTCATTCCAACGGTACGCATCCGGTAGAGTTCAAATATGGCTACTATAGCGAAGGGCTTTACAGCTATTATTATAATATATTCATCAGTCCAGGTCTGGCAGCCGGCCTGCCTTACGTAGGAGACAGTGCGTATGTGAAGCTGATCGTCCCCTTTAAACAGATGGGAACCCTCGGCGATTTCCAAAGAACAGGAACACCTGTTTATTTTGAGAAAGTAAGATATATCTTTAAAAAATAAATCTAACTAAATGACACTGATTAAATCTATTTCCGGTATCCGCGGTACAATAGGCGGGAACCCTGAAGATGGGCTCAATCCGTTGGCTATTGTCAAGTTTGTGGCTGCATATGCTACATTCATTAAGAAAAACACGAAGGTGACAACAAACAAGATCGTCGTAGGTCGTGATGCACGTATCTCCGGTCCGATGGTGAAACAAGTCGTTCTCGGTACATTGACCGGGATGGGCTTTGATGTGGTGGACATCGACCTGGCTACGACTCCGACTACCGAGCTGGCTGTTACCTGGGAAAATGCTTGCGGCGGTATTATCCTGACCGCCAGCCATAATCCGAAACAATGGAACGCGCTGAAGTTGCTGAACGAACGCGGCGAATTCCTGGATGCTGCCGAAGGAGCCGAAGTGCTTAAGATCGCAGCCGAAGAAAGTTTCGTATTTGCCGATGTCGATCAATTGGGAAAAGTGATTGTCAACAACAGCTACAATCAAAAACATATAGAAAGCGTCCTCAAGCTAGATCTGGTAGACGTGGAAGCGATCAAGGCTGCTAATTTCCGCGTTGCTGTCGACTGTGTGAACTCGGTAGGCGGTATCGTTATTCCGGAACTGCTTTCCGCTTTAGGCGTGAAAGAAATCTTTAAGCTGCATTGTGCGGCTCACGGTAACTTTGCGCATAATCCGGAACCGATCCCTGAAAACCTGACGGAGATCTCCGACCTGATGAAACATGCCAAAGCAGATGTCGGCTTTGTGGTAGACCCGGACGTGGACCGTCTGGCTATCATCTGCGAAGACGGCGAAATGTTTGGCGAAGAATATACATTGGTGGCTGTCAGCGACTATGTCCTGACGCATACTCTGGGTAATACGGTCAGCAACCTGAGCTCCAGCCGTGCCCTGCGCGACGTGACTCGCGCTCATGGTGGCGAATATAACGCAGCGGCAGTAGGCGAGGTGAACGTTGTCACGAAGATGAAAGCAACCAATGCTATCATCGGCGGTGAAGGTAACGGCGGCGTGATCTATCCGGCCAGCCATTACGGTCGCGATGCTTTGGTAGGTATCGCCCTGTTCCTGACGCATCTGGCAAAGAAACAGATGAAGACCAGCGAACTGCGCGCCTCTTATCCTCCGTATTTCATCTCCAAGAAGAAGGTGGAACTGACTCCGGATATCGACGTGGATGCTATCCTGGCTAAGGTGAAAGAGAAGTTTGCCCAGTATGATATCACCGATATCGACGGCGTGAAGATCGACTTTCCTGAAAAGTGGGTTCACCTGCGCAAGAGCAACACGGAACCGATCATCCGTATCTATTCCGAAGCTCACACAATGAAAGAAGCTGAAGAAATCGGCGGCGAGTTGATTGCGGTGATTAATGAGATGTGTAAGTAAAATTCTATACATATAATAAGTGAGAGAGGATGCTTCAAAAGAGCATCCTCTTTTTGTATATATACTTTACGGATTTGGCGTTTGTCTGCTTAAATAGGGTATTTAATCGTGATAATCAAAGTTTATACGTTAAAATGGTTTTGAACGATTGTAAATGTCATAATAATTTATGTCCTTTGTTAAAAAGGGAAGGTAAGTATGGAAAAACAACAGTTAACGCCATGTGGGGTATTTGTTATCCTGTTTAGTATATTATTGGGATGTTCGTTTCAGAAAACATCTGTAAAAGATGCTGAAACGAGCAGGATTGATTCTTTGCTTTCTTTTTATAGGGACTCTTTGGCTGTAAGCCCGTTAGC
>URZO01000081.1 GCA_900552465.1 uncultured Parabacteroides sp.
GAGGTTGCGGGTCAAGCCCGCAATGACACGCTAAAACGTTAGAACTTACTTTTGATACCCCCTCTTACGTTAAATAACCTCATGTATGCGGACGTCATCCGGTCCCTCATTACATAATTCTACTTTCTTTACCTTCTCCAATGCTTCCTTGTCCAGTTTGATGTAACCGGCCGGGCCGGAATAGAGAACCTGTTTGGTTTTCCCTTTCAGCGGAGTTCCTTCCACTACGACACGACTGTGGGATGAGCCGGACAGGTAGAGTTCAAGCGAACTGCCTTTGCTGCTGTCGATCGCAATACGTGAACCGGCTGGCAGTGTATTGGCTGACTCCAGATTCTTGTCGTACATCAGGCGGGCGGGATCGATAGAAGTATCT
Source organism: uncultured Parabacteroides sp. (assembly GCA_900552465.1). GTDB lineage: Bacteria > Bacteroidota > Bacteroidia > Bacteroidales > Tannerellaceae > Parabacteroides. The sequence continues at coordinate 377 of URZO01000081.1, forward strand.
TCCTTCGTTGTTACCGTAAAGTCGTAGAGATAGATTTGCATCTGCTTGTCCGTCGTGTTACGCATACGGATGTAGCGGGCTTCCGGTGCGATCTGCTCCAACTTGAAGCGGGGTTGGTCGGCAGGAATACTGGTAATAGCTGTCCATGTCTTTCCGTCGGCGGACCATTCGAATAGGCGTCCGCTATTCTCACTCTTCGGCAGACTGAAGCTGAATGAGGTCGCCTCCTTCTGCAATTCCCAGGCAAGGCCGAAGGATTGTCCCGGCTCGATACGAAGCACTTCGTTCAGACGGTTGTAGCCGATCTGGTCTGCACTCTCTTTCAACGGCTGGTATTTCAGCTGTTCGATATTCGTCAGGATGGAGGCTTTGCTCATTTGCGCTGCGGCCTGGTCTGCCTGATCGGGGAACAGTAGGTTACGGCCTGTCTGCAAATAGATTTCCTGTACAAACGGGGTCAGGACACGTGAGCCTGTCTTTACCCCTTTCTGATAGGGGTTCTGGTTGTATGTCCGGTCGATGGTGCGCATACTGTCGAGCAGGGAGGTGAGGGAGAGATACGTCTGCCAGGTGGCGGTACGGTCTTTACCTTGTCCGGCCGAGGCAACGGATAGAGCGGTCTGGCCGGTCTTACCCAACAGATGGAATTGCATCAGCCAGGGTTTTATCTCGTCTATCAGCGCCTTGTTGCTGCTCGTTTCGATAGCGGCAGGGGCGGCAGTGATCTCGGCAAACAGCTGGTTCATCCGGTCGGAGGCATCGGCGTTATAGCTGTGCCGGCGGAAGTCGCGGAGGAATGCTTCGGCATACGCGGCATAGCGGACGGATTCATCCCGGCGATAGCGGTGGCCGTTAGGCCCCGGGTCGCAGTTGTTCTCGCAGAAGGTGCGGAAGGCTTCCGGAGCTTCGGGCAGGATGAAACGGCAGGCATCAGTGAAGTTGCTCTCCGGATTGTAGGCTTTCATGTTCCAGGCATAGTCGGCGACACCGAAGAGGGCAACCTTCGAGGCTTCCGCCCGTTCCATCGGGTTGGCAACGAAACCCGACATGGCGTGTGCTGCTTCCGGGTCAAGCCCGTAGGAAGGTCCCATCAGCAGGTGGTCGCGGCAGTAGTCGCTCACCGGGAAGTTCCACCACACGTATGACGGGCGCTGAATGCGTTTGTTCACCCATTCCTGCCCTTCGAGGGTGATGTCGTGGATAACGCTGTTGCCTGTCCACATCACATGGATGGCGGGGTCAAGCGTCCGGCCCAGTACGTCCAGGTAGTCGCTTCCAGCCCAGGCACGGTTGTATTCCGTCGGGCACATGATAAGGGGGCTTACCCCTTCCTTCTTCTCGATGAACTCTTTCTGCAGGAAGTTGAGCAGGTCGGCTTGCTTGTCGGCCTTGGCTCCTTCGCCCGATATGTCGTCGAAGAAGACGGCAAAGGAACGGACACCGAGGTCGTACATCATGCCGAACTTATTCAGGACGTTCATCCGGTCTTCATCCGTCCACTGGATGTCTAATCCCGGGTGGATGGCCCATACGAAGTCTACTTTGTTGGCGGCAGCTTCTTTGACCAAATCCTTGATCTGGGCGGCCTCTTTCTCCGGATAGGGCTTGCGCCAGTTGGGGGAACTGTGGTAGGGATCGTCCTTCGGGCCGTAAATGTAGGTGTTCATCTTCATCTTGCCGTAGAAGCGCAGCTGCTCGATACGGTCGACATGGCTCCAGGGATCGCCATAGAAACCTTCGACGGTGCCACGGAAAGCAACGTCGGGATAGTCGGTGATGGAGCAGACCGGTAGTGTCTGGTTTCCCTGTTCATCCATCCGAACCAACTGTCTCAGGGTTTGGGCGGCATAGAAAAGACCGCGACTGTCTGAGGTGGCGATGGTGATGCCGTTATCCGTAACATCCAATCGGTAGGCGCCAGATCGTTTCAACTCCGGCGCTTGCCCCTCTGTCATTGTGATCTTGAGGGGCAGGGCATCGGGCTGGACTGTGATCGACAGGGTCTCCCTGAGCAACCGCATGGCATCCGCGTCCGGGTTCTTGATGCCGGAGAGGGCAAAGCCGTGAGGCGCATTCAGTCGGTTGGTCGACAGCGTAACCTCCTGCGGTTGCGGGTGGATGACCGGCAACGGGTTTTGTGCTTGCAGCGCACCTCCCAACAGGAGGGCGGCGGTTAGATTTAGTAGTTTCATTTTTGAGTTATTTAGGTGTTTAATTAATGATCTAAATGATGATTTATCGGTCTGTTCTTTTAATGGGGCATTGTCCCATGCCGCAGGCTCTCTTTTGCCGTTCGTTTTAACGAACGGAATAAATACCCGGCTTTGCTGGATTCCTCTGTGGGTTTCAACCCCTTTAAAATATCTATATGTGGCTGTTTATTAAAGGGGCTAAAGCCCACAGAGGAAGAGGCTTTGCCTCCAATCCTTTTAACCGTCAGCTGAAGCAGACGGCAAAAGAGAGCCTGCGGCACGAGGCAAGCCTCGTTTGTTTACACACCACTAAATCATCATTTGTTCTTCTGTCTAATGCTTACAGACAAAATCTTTACCGAACCTCGAACAACAACGTCTTCCCATTCACGTCGCTCCACTCCGTCAGGAGCTGGCGCAGGGCGGTGTATTCGGCAGGGGTATAGAGTTGTTTGCTGAGTTCGAGGCTGCGGACGACGGTTGCTGTGCGTCCGTTCTTCTTGACAGACAGAGTGAGGCTACCGGCGGCGTTACGGATCGTCCGGTTGGCTTCCGGGGTACGCAACTCCATATTGTCGGGGCATTCGACGGTGTAGGTGTAGACCTCCTTTACCTGACGGGGCAACAGGATGTTCTCTTTCCGTTGGCTGTTCAGGTAACCGTAGGGCTGGTGTGAGAAGCCGTAGGCGGCATCCGGCAATACGACTGTCGCATATCCGTCCTGCACCTTCAGGGGCGCCGTGTTGTTACTTTCGCTGTTGCCTGTTGTGAAGTATGGCATCAGTGCATTGCCTACGGATTCTTTCGTGGATGTTACCACCTTGCCGTCTTTGAATGTCAGGGAGATGTCGCTCTTGATCTGATAGTCCTTGGGGACGGCGGTGGCGACAGGCTTTCCGGCGGCCAGGCTGAAGAGCGGCGTCCGGTCGAAGTTCACCGTCTGCGGGCGACGGGTGGAATAAGTGGAGAATACATATAAGTCTCCGTTCACCATGCAGGATACAAACAGCTGGTCGATCGCTTTCAGCGCCAGGCCCTTGTCGGCGTGTGCCTGATAGGTAGCCATTGGTTCGGCTTTGAAACCTGCGCCGCTGAGCAGGCCAGCGAGCAGGTTGGCTTTCTCGGCCTCCGTCCCGTAGGCTGTGTTTATGACTTCGTAGGCGGGGCGCAGGCGGTAACCGGTTTGCTCGAGCGTCAGCGTATTGTTGGCAATGTGATTGGTGGTGTATTCGAGGATTGCTTTCAGCTTGTCTTCATCCTTGGTGATGCCTTCTGTGAGACTTTCGGCCAGGGTCGTGAGCTGCATGTCGCCAACGGGGTTGAACTGTTTGAACAGGGTGGCCAGTGCATCGCCTTCAGTCGCATAGGTCGTAGCGACAAGGAAGGGCACATCGCCATTGGCAACCGAAACGAACGGTGCACGGGAGGCAGCCGGAAGGTTGCGCAATGTCCAGGCTGTCGTACGCATCCCGTTGGAGAGCGTGACAGACGGTTTCGTCTTGTTGCCGGCCAGCGTGAAGGCTAACTCTTTGTCTGCGGGGGTCGCGATTTTAAGCGTATATTCCTTGACAGGCGATGACTGGAGCAAGGTTTCGAACACATCCACCTCCGGCAGGTAGCCCGGCTTGGAAGTGACCGTGTAGTCGAGATAGATCGTTGCGCCCAGCTCTAATCCTGTGTGGACAACTACCATTTCTTTCAGGTGGTTATAGGCCGGAGCGTCGGCTGCATTGCGGGGAAGGACTTCTACGAAGGCATTGTCCGGTGTCTTGATGACGGTGCCGTCTTTCTGCCGGGTGTATGAAGAATTAATCTTCAGCTCCTGGTATTGCGGGTTGTAGACGATGAAGCTCTCTCCGTATGTGCCGTTCATGGCGGTGTGGGTGAAGAGTGTCAGTTCCATGTTGCAACGGAACTCCTGGCTGCCGTCGGAGTGGAGCGTCCAGGTCTTTTCCAACTTCTTATATTCTGCCTCCGGGGCGCCGAACGCGGTGACTGTCACTAACAGGAGACAGAGGAGGACGAGTTTATGTTTGTTCTGTATCATTGTAATCTATTGTTTATTTGTTATGCTTTTAGATAGGGTGTTATCCCTTACCGTAGATAAGGGATCATCTCTTCTCGTAGATAGGGTGTCATCTATGGTAATAGATAGGGCATCATCTATGAGAAGGGATAGCCTGTCATTTTTTTATCACCAGATAATCGCCAAATGCTTTATGCGCATTGACGGCATTGCGGAAACCTTTCCAGTCGCCGGCCTCGTAAACACGTTTCTTCAGGGCCAGCTTCTGATGGAGCACTACTTTGCCGTCTCCTTGGCGGACATAGCCTTCGAAGTCAGCGGCGCTGCTCTGCTTACTGTCTTCCTTAGTCTCGCTGACCAGCTTGTATCCGGCGGGGAGCTGGATCGTTTCGTCCAGTTCGACCAGGCGTGAGCAGGCATCCTTGAAACCATATTGGCGTTCTTCCAGGTCGGTATCGATACGCAGGTAACTTTTCACCTGGTTGTAAAGATTATTCATCACCATCGGTTTGAACAGCATTTCCCCTTCGCCGGGAAGGGCGTATCCGGGGATTTCATAGCGGAACGTCATCTTGATCGGGGCGGCTTGGTAGTTCTTCGGGTCTTTGCCGTAGTCTACACTGATCAGGCGGGCTTTAGGAGAGACGGCGAGAAGCTGTGCCTCCAATGCGCTCTGCCACTGAGACTGCCAGCCACCGGTGAAGATGCGGCGGATGTTGCTGTCCGACTGTCCTTCGGCGGTAATGGTGAACTGTCCGGTCAGCGTACCCTTGGCATCGAGCTTGTTGTCCGCCTTGATGCGTACGTAGTGGTTCTCGGGTGCGGAAACCGGGGTGAGGCAGAGGTCGGAACCTTCAGGGACGCCCGGCAGGTAGTTCTGCTGTTGTTCGGCGCTGCTCCAGAGTTCGCGGCAGAAGGGAACCCAGGTCGGGTCTAGCGGCATATAGGTCCCGCTGGATAGCTTCACGACGGCCACGCAATGGTTGAAGTGGTCGGCCGGAATGCTTTCCACACGGCTGCCTGCCATGGTCATGGCCGGATAGGCTTCGAAGCCTGCCATGCGAAGGAAGGCGATCAGGGTGCCGGCGATATCTTTGCAGACGCCGCAACGGTCTGTATAGTTCATCTTCAGGTTATGCAGCGTATAGCCTTCGCCTTTGCCCATCGAGATGCCGGAGTAGCGGATGTTGTCAGCGACCCAGTGGGTGAGGACGGCGATCTTTTCCATCTCGGTCTTCTTGCCCCGTATCAGTTCGTCCACTTTCTTCTGGGCTTCGGGGATGGCGTTGAAGCTGCCATAGTCTTCGTTCACCTTGTTAAACCAAAGGGATTTGTCCTGCCAGCGCGGGGTGGAGGACATCATCAGCTTGGGTGCTGCGTCGAAGAGGTCGACCATGTTCGGTTCGCGACGGGTAGGCATGATGTCTGTGCTGACGAAGGTATAGGTTTTCCGGCCGTCCTCGTAGCGCATGGAAGAGGTGCATTCGCCCTGGTAGAACTGGAACTGCATCTCTTTCTCCATCGGGATGTTTACCTTATATACTTTACGGACGGTCGGTTCGGTCGCCCAGAAGGGGACGATGTCGTAGAACTGTCCGCGCATGGGCGGAATAAAGCGGGACTCGTCGTCGCCGGCATCCGTGAGCAGGGCGTATGTGAAACCTTTCTTATCGATCTGATAGTCGATGATGTCGCCTGGATCGAGGCGCCCTATTTCCATCATGATCTGGCGGGCTCCCCAATAAATGGCGCGGGCGGGGGCTGCATAATCCTGCTGCTGGGTGATGTCGAGGTTGACCACGTCGCCGTTGGCTTTGTAGATCGTGATGCGGTGGAACTCGGCGTGTGCCGTCAACGGGTCGTAATCGTATTTGAGGATGCGGTTGGCGACGGCTCCGCGAGTATTCATTACTTTAATGATTTTGCAGACGGCGAATGAGCCGGAGCCGGTCGGCTGTACGGTCACGGCGGTACTGTCCAGCAGGTTTACACAGTCATAGCCTGCATATAATTCCGGCTTCTGCAGAGTCGGATCGGGTGCAAACCGGCAACTCTCCTGGGCTTGTCCGTATGTGGACGCAGCGCCTAAGAGGAGGGCGGATGCTAAGATAGATAGGTGTTTCATGTTTTATAGTGTTTATTAATTGTCCATTGTCAATTGTATTGCCAGCCTCCGGCAGGCAGCTCGGTCGATCTTTCCACTGCCAGTGAGGGGGATCGCTTCGACCAGCAGGACGCGTTTCGGGCGCTGGTATTTAGGTATCGTTTCAAGTGCTTTTTCCAAAGAATCAGGATAGAGGCGTTGTCCTGGTAAGGATAGAGGGTCTGTCCCGGTAAGGATAGAGGCATTGTCCTGATAAGGATAATGGCCGTATCCAATGGCGACCAGCAAAACGACTATTTCCCCGAACTTCGGGTCCGGAACCGATGTTATTGCAAAGTTAGCAGAAATAACGGAACGCAGAGCCTCCTCGACGCTTTCTATCTGTATTTTTATTCCGCCACTGTTGATGATGTTGTCTTTCCGGCCCAGGATGCGGAAACGTCCGTCGGGCAGGAGTTCGGCGACGTCGTTGGTGACGAGTGTTTCGTTTGTGACAAGCGGGGCGTTTATGACCAACGTATTGTCCGACGAGAGTGAGAGGCTGACGGAAGGGAAAGGCGTATAATAAGGAGATGCATCCGGTCCGTTCAGCCTACGGAGGGCGATATGGGAAAGGGTCTCCGTCATCCCGTAAGTGGAATAGACCTGGTTGGGTAATGCCTGTATTTCTTTTTCCAGTTCGCGGTCGATGGAGCCGCCGCCTACGATCAGGATATCGGTGCGGCAGAGGCGTTCCCGCTCTTCCGGCACCTGTAGCGTGTTATAGACTTGCAGCGGGATCATGGCGGCAAAGCGGAGTGGCGTTTCTACATCCTTCATCGGATGTCCGGAAGGCTCGCGTACCACCAGGTCGAGCCCGGCAACCAGTGAACGGACGACCATCATCTTACCCGCAATATACCGAAGGGGCATGCAAAGCAACGCCTTGTCGCCTTGCCGCAGTCCAAGGTAGTCGCAGGTCAGACGGGCGCTGTTCTCCATCTGCTCCTTGCGAACCGTGATCCGCTTGGGCGTACCCGTCGAACCGGAAGTCTGCACTTCCAGCACGGGCGAGTCGTTATGCCATTCGGCTAGGAATAGGTCGAGGTCATCTCTGATCATTTGCTTTCGGGGATAAACCAGAGGCGGTTGTCCCGAAGCTCCAGTGGTGCGTCGATATTGTCGGTGAAAAGTGCCCCGGTGCCTAAGCCCTGTGGCAACGGGTTGTTGAATGTGGCACACCATTGTGCGATAGCGTTCAAGCCGATGTTCGACTCCAGTGCGGAGGTAATCCACCAGCCGATCTGTTGCTCTTCCGCCTCCTTTAGCCATTCGCTTCCACCATATAGGCCGCCGTGCAGGGAGGGTTTTAGGACGATGTATTGCGGACGGATGTAGGACAGCAGTTCCTTCTTTTTCTCCGGTGTGTTACAGCCGATCAGCTCTTCGTCGAGGGCAATCGGAATCGGTGAGGAGGCGGCAAGCAGTGCCATATCGTCCCATTGTCCGGCACGGATCGGCTGCTCGATCGAGTGCAGGTCGAATTCGGCCAGGCGGTTTAACTTATCCATAGCCTCGTTGGGCGAGAAGGCGCCGTTAGCATCGACACGCAGTTCGATGTCGCGGGCGGAGAACTGTTCGCGGATGATACGCAGGATTTCCAGTTCTTTTTCGAAGTCGATTGCCCCGATCTTTAGTTTGATACAACGGTAACCAGTCTCGATCTTCTCAGCCACCTGTTCCGTCATTTCCTTATAGCTCCCCATCCAGATCAGCCCGTTTATAGGAATACCCGTTTCACCCCGTGAGAAAGGCGTGTCCCACAAGGCAAAGCTATTCGCCTCGAATTGCAGCAAAGCTGTTTCCAGCCCGAACAGGATCGAAGGATAGTTACGCAGTCCTTCGATGTCGATTTGGCCTGTATTGGTGAATTGCTGGCAGGCTTTTGCCAGCACCTCTTCGTATTCGGGAACGTCGTCACAGCTAAGATTGGGCAGCGGAGCGCATTCTCCGCACCCCCAACGCTCAGGAGCATCTTTGGAACTCAGCATCAGGAACCAGCTTTTCCGTGTCGTGTAAGTCCCGCGTGAAGTGCCTGCCGGTTTCTTGAAATGCAGATCTCTGGGATAGACTTCTAATCTATAGTGATGTATCATTGTATGTCTTGTTGATTGTTATTGAGTTCAAAGTTGTTCAGTTGATTTTTAAGTTCTTGGATATCCGGCAAGGCTTGTCTTATATCTTCAGGAAGCTCGTTATAAGTATAGGAACTGACGCCTATCGGTTTGTTGATATCTCTCAGCGAGAACTCAACTTCATAGTCATCTTTTCCTTTACAAAGAAGAATACCGATTGTCGGCCGATCATATTCATCGCGTACCAGTTCGTTGATAGCAGAGATATAAAAGTTGAGCTTTCCTATATATTCGGGCTCAAACTCTTTCGCTTTCAACTCAATAATGATATAGCATTTTAATCGGGTGTGATAGAATAAAAGATCCAGATAATAGTCTTTCTTTCCGACTTTAAGAAGATATTGGCGGCCCATATAGGCAAAGCCTTTTCCTAATTCAAGCAGAAAGTGGGAGATTTGTTGAACAAGCCCGTTTTCGATATCTCGTTCTATTGCTTTATTGGATAGTTGGAGAAAATCAAAATGGTAAGGATCTTTTAGCAGTTCATTTGCCAGCTCGCTTTGTGGGGGAAGGAGTGTCTTTGTAAAATTGTTGATTGACTTCCCTTGTTGATGAAACAGGCCTTTTTCAATATGGTATTCCAGAATGGCACGACTCCAACCGTTCTCTACGGTTTTATGGATGTAGAAAAGGGCTTCTTTTAAGAATTTGATTCTGCCGAGGAGTAAGACATGATGTCCCCACGGAATTTCAAACAAAAAGCTCGCTTCCAATTCGCGCACAACTTGTGCGCATATTGGATTCACTTGACAATAAAACAGATAAAACTGTTTACATCTTCTGAGATTACTGGCAGACAGTCCCTTTATATCAGGGAATTCAGCCTGTAAGTCTTTGCTTAGCTGTTCTATGAACCTGCTTCCCCATTGGGAAACTTGCTGCTTTTCTACAATTTGTTCGCCAAGGTTCCAGTAAAGACGGATTAGTTCGCTGTTCACTGCTATAGCAGCTTTGATTTGGCTTTTCCGAATGTTGGCTTTTAGTTCGGTAAGCCACAGGCGATAATCCTGTTGGTTGGATAGTTGTTCCATTCTGTTATGTTTAGTTGATAGTTAAGAAATCGGCTTACGGAAATTTAGGATAATCCTCGAAGCGGGGACGGCGTTTCTCGAGGAAGGCTTTGCCGCCCTCCTGGGCTTCGTCGGTCATGTAATAGAGCATGGTGGCGTCGCCGGCAAGCTCCTGGATTCCGGCTTGCCCGTCCAGTTCGGCGTTGAGGCCGGCTTTGATCATGCGGAGGGCGAGCGGGCTGAGCAGCATCATCTCTTCGGCCCAGCCGACGTATTCGTCTTCGAGCTTATCCAAGGGTACGACTTTATTGACCAATCCCATGTCGAGTGCTTCCTGCGCATTGTATTTGCGGCAGAGGAACCAGATTTCGCGCGCCTTCTTTTGTCCGACGATACGGGCCAGGTAAGAAGAACCGAATCCGGCATCGAAGCTGCCCACACGAGGCCCGGTCTGTCCGAAGATCGCATTTTCGGAAGCGATCGTCAGGTCGCATACCACGTGCAGCACATGGCCGCCTCCAATAGCAAAACCGTTTACCGCCGCAATCACCGGCTTCGGGATCGAGCGTATCTGCTTCTGCACATCGAGCACGTTCAGGCGGGCTACGCCGTCTTTGCCGATATAACCGCCATGGCCTTTCACGTTCATATCACCTCCGGCACAGAAGGCTGTATCGCCGGCGCCTGTCAGCACGATTACGTTAATATCGGGGCGTTCGCGGCAGATATACAGAGCATCGCTCATCTCCGTTGTCGTAGTCGGAGTGAAAGCGTTGCGATAGCGTTCGCGGTTGATAGTTATACGGGCAATCCCGTTGTAGAAATCGAACAGGATGTCTTCATATTCTTTAATTGTTGTCCATTCTCTCATTACGAATTACGAATTATGAATTGTTTGCTTTTTGTTGTTTTAGTTGATGATAATACTCTTTGAGCAGCCGCACATCTTCCGCCGCATCCGTAAATACCTCCATCAACATCGGTTGGCTGTAAGGCGTAGGCTGTGTGAAGGTTGTCAACGCTTCCGTCAGTTCTTCGGCGTTGTGCACGGGGAAGTAGGCAAAGCCTCGTTCTTCGGCCCAACCTTTGGCAGAAGTCTTATGCGTAGCAGTCACAAAGCGGTGCGTCTTGTCCTCCATCTTCAGACCGGGTAAGGCCTGGAATATTTCGCCCCCTCCGTTGTTGAGCAGGAGGATGCGCAGGTTACATCCGTAGTTGACGTTCCAAAGAGCGTTCATGTCGTAGAAGAAACTCAGGTCGCCGAGCACCACGAAGTTCAATTTGTCCGAGCAGACGGAGTAGCCGATAGCAGTCGAAAGCGATCCTTCGATACCACTTGTCCCGCGGTTGCAGCAGACTTCGACCTCCTCAGGAAGCGTGTACAGTTGTGCGTAACGTACGGTCGAACTGTTCCCCAAATGCAGCGCAGCCGGTGTGGGGAGCGACTTGACCAGTGCTCCGATAGCCGCCATTTCCGAATAGGCAAACTCCGGTTCCGGCAGGTCCCGGGTGTTGTTTTCCCAGATGCGCGGGAACTCCGTCGTCCGGTTCTCCAACAGGTAGGCGATCTTTTCGAGGAACTCGAACGGGTCCATCTCGATCACCGTCGTCAGCGAGCCGTAGAGGTCCGCCACTTCGCCGTCGAGCGAGACGTGCCAGTGTTCGCGGGGCGGATGTTTGCGGAGGAATTGCTTGAGGCGCTTCGATACGATATGTCCGCCGTAGGTAATCACCAGATCGGGCACCATCTTCTCCTGCGTCTCCTCCGGCAAGGCGTAGAGAGCCGCGTCGAAGTTCTTCACCGGTATGCCCGGAACAGTCTTGTTTCCGGTATGTTCCGTCAGCCAGGCGAAATGCTTATAGAGCAGTTTGGAGATTTTCTTTTCGAAGAGATAGATCAGGCTCATCTGTCCGGCGATGATCATGCGGCGGTTGTAGTTGTTCAGCCGTTCGATCAGTCCGCCGTACTCACGGTCGTAGACGTTCAGCCCCTGGTAGCGGGTAATGACGCGCACCTTGGGCAGCTCCTCTGCCGTGAAGCGGAACAGGGGTTCGGAAACCGGTACATTGATGTGTACCGGTCCTTTCCCGTGATGGTTGAGTTCGAGCAAGGCTTCGTTGATCAGGCGGTTGCAATACCACTCGTCTTCGTCGGTATGTATCTCCGGCAGGTTGACGGATTTCTTGACCAGCGAGCCGAAAACACCCGGTTGCGGAAGCGTCTGCCCGTCCATCTGTCCGATCCACGCGCCGGGACGGTCAGCCGAGATCACGACCAGCGGCACTTGCTGGTAGAAGGCTTCCGACACAGCCGGATGGATGTTCAGTAGCGCACTGCCGGATGTGCAACAGATGGCCGCCGGCTGTCCGCCATGCAACGCTAACCCGAGGGCAAAGAACGACGCACTCCGTTCGTCCGTCACCGGATAACAGGAGAAAAACGGATGATTGGCAAGCGTGTGCACGATAGGCGAGTTGCGGCTACCGGGACACAAAACTATTTTCTTAATGTTATGCTCGATGAGCAGCGCTACGAGCTGCTGGATGTTTTTCTTGTCTGAATACATAAACTTATCTTAGAGCTTCCACATCTTCTGCGTGAATAGGAATCTTCTTACCTAACAGGCGGGCCCCATTCTCTGTGATCAGATAGTCCTCTTCGTTGCGGATGCCGCTGAAGTCTTTGTAAGTAAACAGCTTTTCGTAGTTGATAAACTCTGTAAACTTGTTCTGGCTTCTCCACAAGTCCATCAGTTCGGGGATGAAATAGACACCCGGTTCGATCGTCAGGACAAAGCCCGGTTCGAGCTTGCGGCCCAGACGCAAAGACTTGCGGCCAAACTCCGTGCTTTTGGGCTGGCCGTCATAGCCGACATATACTTCGCCTAAGTTTTCCATGTCGTGGACATCCAGCCCCATCATGTGGCCCAGTCCGCAAGGCATGAACATCGCATGGGCACCGGCTTTCACCGCTTCCATCGGGTCGCCCTTTACGAAGCCCAGGTCTTTGAGGCCTTCCATAATCACTTTGCAGGACAGTTCGTACACGTCGACGAAAGGAACGCCCGGACGCAAAGCTGCAACGGCTGCTTCGTGGGACGCTACCTGGATATCATAGATCTCGCGTTGGCGGGTCGTAAACTTGGAGTCTGCCGGAATCGTGGACGACATATCGCCGGCATATCCCATCTCCGTTTCGGCACCGGCGTCGAGCAGCAACATGTCGCCGCTCTTGATCATATTGCTATGGTCATGGTTGTGCAACGTCTGTCCGTTGATCGTCGCAATGATCGGGAAGGAGAGCTCGTAGTTGTTAGCGTAAGCCACTTCCGCAACAGCGGCGGCCACTTCACATTCGCGGATACCCGGACGAACGGTGCGCATGGCGGCCAGGTGCATATCGGCAGTCACGATACATGCCTTCTCGATCTCGGCAATCTCTTCTTCGCTCTTATAATTACGCTGGTTGACAACGCCCATAATGAACGGAACAGATGGCTTTTCAGCTCCCGGAACAACGCCTAACCACTGGAACAGCTTGATCTGATGCTCGGCACGGTAAGTCGGCAGGTAATGAACCGGCTGGCCTTTCTGCTGCGCATTCTTCAGGTAAGCCTCGATTTCGTTGAACGGACGCACTTCGATGATACCGGCCGCTTCGCTTTTTTCCTTCAGCGTCGGTTGCGTGCCCATCCAAACGATTGCGTCGATGGTGAGCTCGTCTCCGAAGATAATCTCGCGGTTGTTGTCTATATCGATAATGGCGGACAGTCCGGCGTAGGGGAGTCCGAAGAAATACAGAAAAGTGGAGTCCTGGCGGAAGTGATATGTGTTATCGGCATAATTCATACCGGACTCGTCGTTACCCAGAAACAACAGCAGGCCGGAACCTATCGTTTGTTTCAATTTAGCCCTGCGGGCGATATAAGTTTCTTTTGCAAACATGATATTATTAATTTGGTTTAATGCTACCAAAGATAGGCATAAATTATCATCCGCGCCCATCGGGCCCCTATTATTTTTACAGGCGTCCTGCATATATCTGAAAATTCCTTAAAAAGTTTCACCTGTTTCATCAAGGTGAAACTTTAGTTTCATGCCGGAGAAACTTTTGTTCCACCAGGGAGAAACTTTAGTTTCATTACTATGAAACTTTTTACGGGTGCAGGGCTGTTACCCTACTTGACCGGATAGATTGTCGACCGGTTGATATAGGTCAGGGCGGCGCCTATAGCTGTCCGGTATTCTGAATACTTGGGGATTAGGAAACGGACGCCGTACATTTTTTCCATCTTCGGAAAGACTTCCTTGCATTGGGGCAGTTGTGTCAGGTTGCCGATCAGCACGAAATCTTTGATCGAACTGTTCAGAGCCGACAGGAAAGCTGCCTGGCCGATGGATTGCAGGACCATATGGATAATGCCGGATGCGATGTCTTCGGGCGACGCATTGCCGTCCGCCTTTCCGAAGTTGGAAGCCGTGGCATCCAGCGGCAGGTCCGGCAGCGGTCGGTTACAGATGTCCTGTATCTGGAGGTCGATGTTGGTCAGCGTCCCCTTTTGCGCCATTTCGGCAATCAGATGGATGTCCTGTGTCTTCAGGAGCAGGCGCGACAAGCCCAGCAGGGTTCCGCCTCCGACACCGAGTCCGCCGATGTGCCGGATCTGCTGTCCTTCCACCTTCACGAAGGAAGTGCCGGTGCCCATGCTCACCACGATCAGGTTCTCCTGCGGGATGGCGTATCGGGCGCCGAGGCCGTTCGCCATAAACTCGTCGGCCTTGGCTGTCGGCAGGCCGTATAGTGGTTGGTCTATATAGGCGCTTCCCACGCCGGTAAGCATCACCATTTCTATTTCGGACAGCGTGATCCCGTTGTCGTAGATGTACTTGCCGAATGCGCCGAACAGGGATGTGACCGGATCGGTCGCCTTGACGAACATAGGCGATTTAATAGCCTCGTTTTCTATCCCGACGATCTTAGTCGTGCTGCCTCCCACATCAATACCGATTACTACACCCATATTATTACGAATTTAATGTAAAGTTTCTGCTTCTTTTCGCTTGCAAAGTTATAACTATTTCTTACATTGTCCCGGCAAATATAACCTTTATATAGTATGAAGATACGGCAGATAAAAGCACTTACCGACGCGACAGTCGTTTGTGGAGGCGACCGGGAGGATTATGAGGTGCAATGCGCTTTCGCCAGCGATTTGATGAGTGACGTCCTGACGACGGACTGTAGCGACGTGCTTCTCGTCACCGGCTTGTGCAATACGCAGACGATACGGACGGCAGAGATGGCGGATATTCCCTGCATCCTGTTCGTGCGGGGGAAGAAGATCACACCGGACATGCTGCAACTGGCGGCGGAGAACGATATGATCCTGATGGAGACAGACCATTCCATGTACCACGCAGTGGGTGAACTGTATAGTCGCGGTCTTCTGCCGGTCTATTAAAATGAAGGAGGTGCGGATATGCAATTCAGATTTGAACTGGAAGGAGGAAACTTCTCGAAAGCCGGCTATGCTTCAAGCCAGATAAAGAAAGTGTTGAAGCAATTGTCCGTCGACCCGCGCGTGATCAAGCGGGTGGTGGTCGCCTTGTACGAAGCCGAAGTCAACGTGGTGGCCCACGCCTGGCGCGGGACGGTGCAGGCGGATATCGACGCAGACAAGATCGGCCTTCTGTTGCAGGACGAAGGGCCCGGCATTCCTGACATAGACCAGGCGATGCAGGAAGGCTATTCCACGGCGTCGCCCGCCGTACGTGAAATGGGGTTCGGTGCCGGAATGGGACTGCCCAATATGAAGAAAAATGTAGACGAGTTAACGATAGAAAGCAAAGTAGGGAAAGGCACGACCGTTCGTATGCTGACCTATTTCGCCATGAAAAACAACTAAGCCATGGAAGAGACAAAGTTTTATCACGCATTAAAGATAGAGGAGGAGCGCTGTGTCGGCTGCACCCACTGCATGACAAAGTGCCCGACGGGAGCCGTCCGCATCCGCGACGGGAAAGCCTCCATTCGGAAGGATTGGTGTGTGGACTGCGGCGAATGCCTGAAAGCCTGTCCGACGGAAGCGATCTACGTGGAGCAGGACGACTTTCAGAAGATATTCGATTACAAGGCACGTGTCGTACTGGTCCCGACGGTCTTTATCGGGCAGTTCTCCAAATATAAGACGGAGGAGGAAATCTTCAGTGCGCTCTACGAGTTGGGCTTTACGCACGTCTATCAAGTCGAGTTTACGGCGGATATGATCCACCGCGAGATGCTCCGGCAGATGGAGCAGGCGGAGGAAAAGCCCGTGATCAGCTCTTTCTGCCCGGCTATCGTCCGGCTGATACAGGTGCGCTTCCCGGCGCTGGTCGACAATATCTTGCTGGTCAAGTCGCCGGTCAACGCGACGGCCACTTACTATCATAAGGTATTGGAAGAAGACGGCTTCCTCTCCGACGAGATCGGCATCTTCTACGTGACGCCCTGTGCCGCGAAGATCGCTGCGCTGAAAGGGGCGGAAGGTTATTCGTCCACAATTAAAGGCGTGATCAATATGGACACCCTATATAATAAGGTATACCATATCCTCAAGAACCGCCCGAAAGACTATAAGCCGGAATGCGTCCTTCCGCCGGCATTGACCAAGAAGGAAATGCGCTGGAGCCAGACCGGGGGCGAAGCCAAACAATTCTCCGGCCGCTGCCTGGCGATCGACGAGATTCATAATGTCATCGAATTTCTGGAACGGATGGAGACGACGACCGAAGTGCGCAACGTGGACTTCCTCGAACTTCGCGCCTGCGACCGTAGCTGTGCCGGCGGCGTGTTGGCCGTGGCCAACCGTTTCCTGACGGCCGAGCGGGTCATGAAGCGTTCGATGAAGCGCGACAAGGCGCCGCTGATCTATTCCGACCGGATAGAGGCGTTGGCTTACCTGAAGCAACACATCACGATCCGTCCGCTCGAGCCTAACCCGAAGTTGAAGTTTGAAGGCAATATCGAGGAAGTGCTGAGCAAGATGGAGCAGGTGCGCAAGCTGATGTGTTACCTGCCGGGTATCGACTGCGGCGCCTGCGGTTCGCCTAACTGTCAGGCGTTGGCAGAGGACATTGTGCGCCATGAAGCTCAGTTCAGCAGTTGTGTCTTCATGCAGCGCAACATGGAAAAGCACGGTAAGTTGGATAAGGAACACGCCTTCCGCCTGATCGAAAAGACCTGGGGGAAGGATCGTCTGAATAAAGATTGTTATAAGAAAGGAGCTAAATATGAAGGTCAGTGATTTAGTACGTGAGTTAGGTTTGAAGGTGTTTTGCGGCGAGGCCGGGTTAGGTGCGGAGATATCCGGCGGCTACACCAGTGATCTGCTGAGTGATGTAATGGGACACATGGAGGAAGGAATGCTCTGGATTACGATGCAGACCCATCAGAATATTCTGGCTGTCGCCACGCTGAAAGATGCCGCCGCCGTCCTGATTGTAAACGGGGCCGTGCCGGACGAAGAGACGTTGGCAAAAGGGAAAGAAGAGGATGTCCCGCTGTTAGGAACTACGCTTTCCGCATTCGAGGCAAACGGCAGAATCTATCAACTGTTGCACAAGGCATGAACGAATACCGGGTAGACTTGCATATCCATACCTGTCTTTCGCCTTGCGGAAGCTTAGAGATGAGTCCGGAGCGGATTGTGGACACCGCCCTTGCGCAGGGCCTGGACGCAATCGCCATCACGGACCATAACAGCACGCTGCAATGTCCCGCCATCCAGGCGTTGGGAAAGGAGAGGGGATTGACGGTCTTTGCCGGAGCGGAAGTCACCACCCGCGAAGAGGCGCATTGCGTCGCCCTCTTTGCCGGCGATGAGGCCCGTGCCGCCTTCCAGGAATATCTCGATGCCCACCTGCCGTCCGTCCCGAACGATCCCGAACGCTTTGGCGACCAGGTCTGGGTGAACAGTCAGGGCGAGATACTTGGCGAAGCCCCGTATCTGCTCATTTCCGCTCTCGACCAGCGTGTGGAACAGATTGCGGCGGAGGTCCGGCGGCTGGACGGGCTGTTTATCGCGGCGCATGTGGAACGCCCTTCGTTCAGCCTGATCAGTCAGTTGGGGTTTATCGATCCTTCCTTGCCGCTGGATGCGATCGAGTATAACGACTGGGGGCGATACGAACAGCTTGCCACGCTCCACACATACCTAAGCCGCTATGTCCGCTACGCCGCCTCCGATGCGCATTATCCCGGGCAGATCGGAACAAAATATGCCCTGCTGAAAGCCGATGCGCTCACCTTCCGGCATCTGGCAATGGCTTTCCGTGGGGAAAACGGCCACACGATTCAGACAGCATGAATAATCTATCTTTCCATATCACCGATATTACCGCGAACAGCATCCGGGCGAACGCTTCGGAAGTAAAGCTATATATATATGTAGGAAACGGCGAGATCGTCATCCGCATCACCGACAACGGCTGCGGGATGGACCGCGAGACACTGGCTCGTGTCACCAACCCGTTCTACACCACGCGGACGACGCGTAAAGTGGGCCTCGGCATCCCTTTCCTGATCCAGAACGCCGAGCAGACGGGCGGTTCCGTCACGATCACTTCCGAGCCGGGAAAGGGGACGGAGGTAACGGCCCGTTTCCGTTCGGACAATATAGACTGTCCGCCCTGGGGCGACCTGCCGGGGACAGTTGCGATGCTGATCACGGGCAATCCGACGGTCGACATCTCTTTCGAATATCAGTCGGACGATGCGGACTTCTCTGTCAGCACCGGTGAGATTATGGAAATCCTGGACGGCATTCCGCTTAGCCATCCGAAAGTAATGTTGCTTATAAAGGAAATGATAAAGGAGAATACTTGCAGGGCTAAGACCGAGGTACGCCCCCTTTAGCGTGTAAACGATCCTCTGCATCAACCCATACTTGCATTTCTC
>URZO01000082.1 GCA_900552465.1 uncultured Parabacteroides sp.
CCAACCACGTCGATGGTACTGCGTAAAAGTGGGAGAGTAGATAGCCGCCGTTTTAAAAGCGAAAGCGATGTGAAAGAGGAATCAGTCGAAAGATTGGTTCCTTTTTCTGTTTATGGGAGGTTGATGAGTATGGATATTCTTTTGTGGATATTGTAGAATAATTCCACAGTTGTATTATGTTGTATTTCTAATGAACTATTTCAAAGTTAAAGTATTATATTAATAATTAGGTATGTAATGTTTTTTAACGCCTTAATCGCAACAATGGTACGATTATTTCATTCTTATTTTAGAGATAGACGTATAGTAAGTTGAAAAGTCAATTATAGATATTAAAAGATGGTAGGAGAAAGATTGGTCAAGGGGGCTGTGTCCTTACTGGCCTTAATTGTATTAACAACGGGATGTCGGCATAAGGACGAGCCTTTTAAACCACTTGTCATAGTGAATAAACCGGCGAAGGAAGATGTACAGATTTTTGGTGAATACGTGGGGCGCATCCGTGCTGCCCGGTTTGTAGAGGTACATGCCCGTGTTGAAGGTTATCTGGAAAAGATGTTGTTTGTGGAAGGAAAGGAAGTGACGCAGAATGAGCCTCTTTTCATTATTAATTCGGCTCTTTATAAGGCTAAGGTCGAAAAAGCCAAAGCTCAGCTAAAAAAGAATGAAGCACAAGCGGCGAAGGCTAAGCGTGATGTTGAGCGTTTACAACCCTTGTATGAGCAGCATGCTGCCAGCCAGTTGGATTTGGATAATGCACTGGCTTCCTTAGGAGATGCAGAGGCCAATATAGCAATGAGTAAGGCCGATCTGGATCAGGCACAGCTTGAATTGAGTTATACAACGGTCAGATCTCCGTTGGCCGGATATATAAGTGAACGTTTTGTAGACGTGGGGGCTTTGGTCGGTCCCGGCGTTAATTCGAAGTTGGCAGCCGTTGTGAAAAGTGATACGGTGTTGGTCGACTTTAAGATGACTGCTTTGGACTATCTGCGTGCCGAACGTCGTAATGTCAAGTTCGGTGAGCAGGATTCCACCCGCTCCTGGCAGCCGACTGTAACTGTTACCTTAGCCGATGACTCCGAATATCCGGTGAAAGGTGTTGTCGATTTTGCCGATCCGATTGTTGATCCGCAAACTGGAACCTTCGGTGTACGTGCCGAACTCCCTAATCCGAACCGGAAGCTACTTCCCGGTCAGTTTACTAAAGTCAAATTGTTGCTGGATGTCCGCGAACGTGCCATTGTTGTTCCCCGTAAAGCTATCTCGATTGAAAAAGGAGGCGCCTTTATCTATGTGGTCCGCCGGGATAACGTAGCAGAGAAACGATTTGTACAGACTGGACCGGAAATCGGTAATAACATTGTTATAGAGCGTGGATTGGGGGAAAATGAAAACGTCGTAATCGAAGGCTATCATAAGTTAGTCCCCGGTATGTTGGTACAACCGGTACAGGCCGGCGATGATAAAGCGATTGAAGCCTTAAGAGCAGAGGAGGAAGGAGAATGAAGCCGGGATTTTTTATAGACCGTCCCGTTTTCTCGACAGTACTTTCGTTGGTGATCGTGATTGTCGGGATAATCGGATTGGTGATGTTGCCGGTGGATCAGTATCCACAGATCACGCCGCCGGTAGTGAAGATCAGTGCGACTTATCCGGGAGCAAGTGCCATGACTGTATCGCAGGCGGTTGCCACTCCGATTGAACAGGAGTTGAATGGTACGCCGGGAATGATTTATATGCAGAGCAGCAGTTCCAACTCCGGGGGTCTGACTATCACTGTAACCTTTGATGTCAATGCTAATCCAGACCTTTCGGCGGTGGAAATCCAAAATCGTGTGAAGCTCGCCGAATCCCGTTTGCCGGTCGATGTAGTTCAAAACGGTATCACGGTAGAGAAACAGTCCGCCAGCCAGTTGATGACACTCAGCCTGCTTTCGGATGATCCCCGTTTCGATGAAATATATTTAAGTAACTTTGCTACTATCAACGTGTTGGATGTCCTTCGCCGTATCCCCGGAGTAGGTCGCGTCTCGAATATCGGTAGCCGTTACTATGGCATGCAGATCTGGGTATACCCGGACAGGCTTGCCAATATGGGCCTGACAGTGAAGGATCTGCAGAATGCCTTGAAAGAACAGAACAGCGAGTCGGCTGCCGGCGAGTTAGGGAAACAGCCTGTCCTGGATGTTGACATAACGTTGCCGGTTACAGCCCGGGGGCGTCTCTCTACGGTCAAGGAGTTCGAGGATATCGTTGTGCGTGCCAATCCCGACGGTTCGATTGTACGTATCCGCGATGTGGCGCGTGTCTCGTTAGAGGCCTCTTCTTATTCGACCGAGAGCGGACTGAATGGAAAGAACGCGGCGATCCTTGGTATCTATATGCTGCCCGGAGCGAACGCCTTGGATGTAGCAAAGAATATCAAGGATGCCATGAAGGAGATCAGCCAGAATTTCCCGGAAGGGCTGGAATACAAATTCCCTTTTGATGCAACCGAATATATATCGCAATCTATACACGAGGTTTATAAGACATTGTTCGAAGCGCTGTTCCTGGTTGTGCTGGTTGTTTTTCTATCCTTGCAGAACTGGCGTGCCGCTTTGATTCCTACTATAGCCGTACCTATCTCCCTGATCGGAACATTCGGTTTTATGTTGATAATGGGCTTTTCACTCAATATGCTGACATTGTTAGGGTTGATCCTTGCGATCGGTATAGTGGTGGACGATGCGATTGTCGTCGTCGAAAATGTGGAGCGCTTGATGAACGAAGAGCATCTCACTGCGCGGGAGGCGACACATAAGGCCATGCGCGAACTGTCGGGTGCCCTGATCGCTACCTCTATGGTTTTGGCTGCCGTTTTTGTACCTGTTAGCTTCCTGAGTGGAATCACCGGAGCTTTGTACCGGCAGTTTTCGGTTACTATTGTGGTATCCGTTTTATTGTCGACAGTTGTGGCATTGACACTTAGTCCGGCTATGTGTGCTATAATATTGCGACCGAGCAAGAAGAAAAAGAATATTGTCTTTCGTAAGATCAATATCTGGTTGGGCAAAGGAAACAACAAATATGGCCATTTGCTGGAAAAGGCTATTACCAATCCCAAGCGTATCCTCGCCGGTTTCGGCATGGTGATTGTCTTTATATTTGTCTTAAACAGGGTGGTCCCGACCAGTTTTATTCCGGAAGAAGACCAGGGCTTCTTCACCGTCGAGCTGGTCATGCCCGAAGGTGCCACGCTGGAACGTACCCGTAAGGTGACCGACCGTGCCATTGCCTTCCTTGAAAATCTGCCAGCTGTTGCCTACGTGCAGAATGTGACTGGTAGCAGTACCCGTGTCGGTACTTCGCAAAGCCGTTCCACCCTGACTGTTATTCTGAAACCCTGGGAAGAACGTAAGTCATCCGGTATGGGTGTGGAAGATGTCATGGAGCAATGCCGCAAGGAGTTCCTTTACTACCCCGAGATACTGGCCTATCTGAACCGCCCTCCTGTTATTCCTGGGCTTGGTGAGAGTGGCGGTCTCGAGATGCAGCTCGAAGCACGCGGCGATGCCAGTTGGGAAAACCTGGTGGCGGCAACAGACACTTTCATGCTCTACGCCTCGAAAGCTCCCGAGCTGACAGGTGTATCATCAGCACTGCAGTCGGAGATCCCGCAACTCTACTTTAATGTAGATCGTGATCGCGCCAAGTTTCTCGGTATTCCCTTGACGGATATTTTCTCTACGATGAAGGCCTATTTAGGGTCCGTCTATGTGAACGACTTCAATATGTTCAATCGTATATATAAGGTATATATCCAGGCCGAAGCCCCTTATCGGGCCACGCGTGAGAACCTGGGCCTTTTCTTTGTTCGTGCACAGAACGATTCGATGGTGCCGTTGACCGCACTCGGGACAACGAGCTATACGACCGGCCCGGGAACGATCAAGCGCTTCAATATGTTCACCACGGCTGCGATCAGTGCAGTTGCCGCTCCCGGATACAGTTCGGGGGAAGCAATGGCGGCTATGCAGCAGATCGCCCGTGATCATCTGCCGGAGAACATCGGGTTGGAGTGGAGCGGCCTCTCTTACCAGGAAAAGAAGGCCGGTGGGCAGACCGGATTCGTCTTGGCACTGGTCTTTCTATTCGTCTTCCTTTTCCTTGCCGCCCAGTATGAAAGTTGGATCGTGCCGATTGCCGTTTTGCTTTCTTTGCCGGTAGCCGCTTTAGGCGCTTATCTGGGAATATGGGCGACCGGACTCCATAACGACGTCTATTTCCAGATCGGTCTGGTGACATTGATTGGTCTGGCAGCAAAGAATGCGATCCTGATTGTCGAGTTTGCCAAGGTGCAGGTTGATGCCGGTGTGGACGTTGTGAAAGCAGCTCTCCATGCTGCCCGGATGCGTTTCCGTCCGATCCTGATGACCTCATTAGCCTTTGTCCTGGGTATGCTGCCGATGGTGCTTGCGAGCGGTCCCGGTTCAGCTTCCCGCCATAGCATCGGAACAGGCGTGTTCTTCGGAATGCTTGTCGCTATTACGGTCGGGATTGTTTTGGTTCCCTTCTTCTTTGTCTTTATCTATAAAATAAAAGGTAAGGTGAGAATGGAACGTATCCTTCGTCGAACAAATAAGTAAACAGTCGATTTTCGTCTCCTTAGCCTAAGATGTGCATCTCGCCCTGACAAGATGCGCGTCTTGTTAGGCTAAGATGTACATCTTGTTAGGGCAAGACGAGTATCTTGTTAGGGGAAGATGGAAATCGACAACGCAGGGTCTTTCCTAAAGAAATCCGTACCTTTGTCACAATTTAAATAAAAGTAAGTATGAAACGAAATATATATATAGTTCCGGCTTTATCGGTTGCCTTCCTGTTGGCCTTCTCGTCCTGCAAGATCGGGAAGAAGTATGTCCGTCCGGAACTGGACCTGCCTGCCGAGATTGTGGCGGGGGCCGATACCACATCTATAGATGATATTCCCTGGCAGAGCCTCTACGCCGATACCACTTTGCAGCATCTCATTACCATTGCCCTGGAGAACAACAAGGATATGAAAATTGCTGCAGCGAAGATAAAAGAGATGATCGCTGCTAAGCGCATCACCTTCGCCGACCAGTTTCCTGAGATCGGCGCCCGCATATACGGTCAGAAAGAACGCTTGAATTACGGTGGAGACGATCCGAAGCCCGATCCTGAGTTCGGAGCCAAACTGACGCTGTCGTGGGAATTGGACCTCTGGGGAAACCTCCGTTGGGCGAATGAAGCGGGGATTGCTGCCTATATGCAGTCTGTCGAATCCCGCCATGCCCTGCAGATGACTCTGGTTGCCGAGGTTGCCGCTGCCTACTATGAACTTTGTGCGCTCGATCAGGAGTTGGACATTGTTCGTCATACCCTTGCCGCCCGCCGGGAAGGTCTTCGTTTGGCTAAACTGCGTTTTGAAGGCGGTCTGACCTCTGAAACCTCCTATAGCCAGGCACAGGTGGAACTGGCACGTACCGAGACGCTGGTCCCTTCCCTTGAAGGTAAAATTAAAATCAAGGAGAGTGACCTCTCTTTCCTGCTTGGACAGTATGCAGGGGATATCCCGCGCGGATTGCCGCTAAACGAACAACACCTACCGGAGACATTACCGGTCGGACTGCCTTCAGCTCTGCTGGAACGCCGTCCGGATATGCGCCAGGCTGAACAACGCTTGCGTGAAGCAAACGCAAAAGTCGGTGTTGCTCAAACCGATCTCTTCCCGAAGATCAGCCTGACCGGTAACCTCGGATTTGAGAGTGACGAGTTAGGTAACTTCATCAAGAGTCCAGCCTGGTTTCTTGCCGGTGATCTTTTGCAGCCTCTCTTTGCAATGGGAAAAAATAAGGCGAAACTGAAAGCTGCCCGTGCCCGTTACGAACAGGAAGTGTATGCTTACCAGAAGAGTGTCCTCGGCGCCTTCAAGGAGGTCAACAACGCAATTGTCACGATCCGGACCGCCAAGGAAGTACGCCAGTCTTACGAGAAACTTCTTACGTCCGCCAATACATACGTAGAGTTGGCGCAACTGCAATACATCAACGGTGTCACCAACTACATGGATGTCCTCGACGCCCAACGTGGCCAGCTCGATGCCCAGATCAGCCTTAACCGGGCGATGCTCGACGAACTGCTGTCTGCCGTGTATCTGTATAAGGCGTTGGGTGGAGGGTATAACTGATAGAACTCTCATGCCGGATTTGAGTGTCAAGAAAATAGACAGTGGTGTCAAATAATTAGACACTCATGCAGATATATTTTATGTTTATGTGATTGATTATTTGTTTGTTATGCTGTTTGGCATATTTTTTGCTGTTTTTATAAAATAACCAATCACATAAGGATATGAAAACTTTGTTACATAACTTTTCCGG
Organism: uncultured Parabacteroides sp.; assembly: GCA_900552465.1. Taxonomy (GTDB): domain Bacteria; phylum Bacteroidota; class Bacteroidia; order Bacteroidales; family Tannerellaceae; genus Parabacteroides. Next base: position 6,390 of record URZO01000082.1, read on the forward strand.
TGTACTTCGTCGGTTCAGGTTATCGACTGCCTTGAATCTGATCGGTATGTCTGTAGCTTTTGCCGTGTTCCTGATCCTGATGATGCAGGTGACGTATGAATGGGGGTTCGACCGTTTTCATAAACATGCCGATTGCCTTTACCGGCTTGAGATCACGCATGGAGAGTGGGGAGGGCAAGCCTGTTTGAACCGGCCGTTGATAGATGCTTTCGTGGCTTCTTCCCCGCATATAGTGAAGGGGGCGCTTTTAAATGGCTTTGTCGATAAGCAGTACGTTATGGTTGAGCACGACGGAAGCCGGGAGTCTTTTCTCGAAACTTTATATCCTGTGTCTGCAGATTATGCGGATGTGTTTGAGCTTACAATGGTAGAGGGGGAGCGTTCGGCTCTGTCCGTTCCCGGCCAGGTACTGATTTCACAAAGTATGGCACAGAAGTTTTTCGGTTCTTCCTCTGCCCTGGGACAACAATTACAGGGAGAGGGCTGGACTGCTGTTGTGGGTGGTGTTTATAAGGACCTTCCGGAGAACTCCATTGTTCAAAATGCAATTTATAAGAAAATATCCGATCAGGAAGGTGCGGGGGCATGGAGAATGAATAATTACGAATGTTATCTCCGACTGGATGATCAGGCTTCCGCTTCCGGGCTGATCGACAACTTCAAACGATATTTCCGGCATGAGCAGTTAAACTGGAAGGAAATGGACCTGCGTCTTGTTTCTCTGCATGATCTCTATTTCCAGACAGATAGCCACTTCGATACCCAGAAGCAGAAAGGCAGTTATACACTGTTGCGCTTGCTGCTCGGTATCGCTTTCCTGATCGTCGTGATCGCGGCGATCAATTTTACCAATTTCAGTAATGCACAGGTTCCGATGCGGGTGAGAAGCATTAATACGCAGAAAGTGCTGGGCGGGGCTGTCAGGATCATTCGTCTTTCTTTGGTTTTGGAGGCGGTCGGGATTTGCCTGGTTGCTTACCTGCTGTCTTTGTTTTATATCTATGGCCTGTCACGAAGTTCGTTTGCGGATATTGTAGTCGGTGGTCTTTCCTTGAAAGGTCGGTTGCCTTTGATCTTCTGTACCGGAGGATTTGTCGTCGTGATCGGAGTCGTAGCCAGTTATTGGCCTGCCCGGTACATCACCTCCTTCCCGCCGGCATTGGTGTTGAAAGGTAATTACGGTTTGTCTCCGAAAGGAAAGAAGCTGCGGAACAGCCTGGTCTGTTTGCAGTATGTCGTTTCTTTTGTCCTGATTATCGGGGCTTTGTTTGTTAATCTGCAAAATCGATATATGCTTCATCTGCCGCTCGGATTTGATAAAGAGCAAGTGGTTGTCGCCGGAAACCTGACGAACGAATTGAAGAAGCAGCCGGATCTGATCAAACAAAAATTAGGAGGAATTCCGGATGTCGAGTCTGTTTCAATGGTTTCGCATTTGATTGGCGCGACGGATAATTATACGCGTATGGGACGCACTCGTAACGGCGAAGATATACAGTTTTTGTTGATCCAGGCAGACCCTTCGATTCTGGATGTTTTGGGAATCAAGCCAGTTGCCGGACGGAATTTCCAGGCAGAGGATGCGTTGGGTGACGGCACGTATATTTTTAATGAGATGGCACGTAAGCAATTTGAACTGGAGCCAGGAGATATATTATCTCTTGACTGGGGAGATTTTCATGCGCGGGAGCAGGTAGCCGGATTTATGCCAGACCTGAAATATAACTCATTCAAAAGTATTACGGAGCCTTTTGGCTTTTTTGTCGGGAAGAATGTAATGGTGGGCGATCTCTCAAAGGTAATGATCCGCACTCATGCCGGTGTCGATTATAGGAACCTGAAAACTGCTCTTACGGGTGTCCTACATGATATTGACCCGAACTACCTGCCGGAAATCAGTCTGTTTGACGAGGCTCAGGACTATCTCTATGAAAAAGAGCTGAGGGTCGGACGTCAAATCACCTTCTTTAGTCTGGTGACTGTGTTGATCTCGCTGATCGGAGTTTTCGGGGTTGTAATGCTTGAAAGTGAATATAAACGGAAAGAAGTTGGCATTCGGAAGGTGTTCGGTGCAACAATTGGCGAATTGTTACGTCTCTTTAATAAGACGTATTTGCAAATTGCGACAGCCTGTTTTGTGGTTGCTGCTCCGGTCGCCTATTACGCGATCGTCCGTTGGCAGGAAAGTTTTATTTATAAAGTAAGTCTTTCATGGTGGATTTTCGTACTGGCTTTCTTGTCGGTGACTACTATCACTTTATTAACTGTCTCTATCCAGAACTGGCGTGTTGCAAATGCGAATCCGGTTGACAGTCTTAAAAGTGAATAAATAACAAATCAAGTATGAAAACGATCTTACGAAACTTCTTTAGCGTACTTCGCCGTTTTAAAGCGGCGACACTTCTCAATGTATTAGGGTTGAGTATTGCCTTTGTGGCCTTTATGCTGATTATGATGCAGGTGAATTATGATTATACCTTCGATTGTAACCACCGGAATGCACAGTCTATATTCCGTGTGGATGTGGTATGGGGTGGACAGGGCTCACAGGCTATTATCAACCGTCCGTTTGCACGAGCATTTACCGGATCGTCGCCTCATATAGAAGGAGGATGCCTTTTGAGCGCCTGGATCGAGAATCGTTTTTTCTATGTCGATCAGAACGGACAGCGGACAAGCTATAAGGAAAGTGCATGGAATGTGACTCCTGGAATCCTGAAAGTGTTCCCCTTCGTTATGATCGAAGGATCCGGGCAGGCATTGGACGAACCCAACAGTGTGATCCTTCCGGAAAGTATGGCGAAGAAGATTTTCGGGAATGAATCGGCTATAAACAAACAGTTGATCTCTTCCAATCCTAAGGAAGATGCTAAAATAATAAAAGGCGTCTATAAGGATTTTCCTCTTAATTCATCCTTGCAGAACGTGATGTACACGGCAATGAACCCGAAAGAAAATTATGATACCTGGGGCAACTGGAACTATCTTTTCTTTGTCCGCTTAGACGATTCTGCCAATAGGGATAATGTGCTGGATAATTTCAGAACCAACTTTAATGTGCAAGAGGCCTTAGGGGACAAGTTTGCGTGGGGAAGTGGAGAAAACGGCATTGATTTCCGCCTGACCTCTTTGCCCGATGTCCATTTCCTGAATAACGTGGACTTCGATATGATGCCGAAGGCAAGCCGGCAGACATTGCTCGTGCTATTCTCTATCGCTTTTGTCATTATCATTATTGCCGGCATTAACTTTACGAATTTCAGCACGGCGTTAACCCCGATGCGCATCAAGAGTATCAATACGCAGAAAGTGTTGGGAAGTTCCGACCGTATGTTGCGCAGTTGCTTACTGATGGAGTCGGTTTGTGTCAGTATATTTGCTTACCTGTTTTCACTCCTTCTTTTGTATATTGCGCAGAAGACGCCGATTGCTTCACTGGTAGATGCCGATATGTCGTTTGGCGCGCAGTCGGGAATTATCGGGGGAACGGCTGTTATATCTGTGATTGTCGGCGTGTTGGCCGGCCTCTATCCTTCCTATTACATCACTTCTTTTCCACCGGCATTAGTCTTGAAAGGGAGTTTCGGGCTTTCGCTTGCCGGACGTCGGATGAGGAGTTTGTTGGTGAGTATCCAGTTTGTGGCTTCTTTCATCTTGATTATCGGTTCTTTGTTTATGTATTTGCAGAACCATTATATGCAGAACGCACCGTTGGGATATGATAAGGAAGAGATGATTACGATTCAATTGAATGATAAGATTAATAAAAACCGGGATGCGTTCACGAATCAATTGAAGACATTTGCCGGGGTTGAAGATGTGACCTATTCCCAGTTCCTGTTGGCCAGCCAGGACCAGTATATGGGTTGGGGACGTGAATATAACGGAAAGGAAATCAGTTTCCAGTGTCTTCCCGTCTCTTCTTCTTTCCTGAAAGTTATGGGTATAGAAATGAAGGAAGGACGCGATTTCCGTCCCGAAGACGATCTGAAAGAGACAGGCTGTTATATCTTTAATGAAAAGGCGAAGGCTTTATACGAACTGAAGTTGAATGAAAAGATAGATGGTGCCGAGATCATCGGATTTGTTTCGGACATCAAGTTTGCTTCCCTGCGTCAGGAGGTGTCTCCGATGGCTTTCTATCTGTGGGGAAAATATCAATGGGGAGAGGAAAGCCTTTTTTATAATACGGCCTATGTGAAGTTCAAAGCCGGAAGTGATCTCCGCGCAGGGATGAAACATGTGCGCGAGTCGTTGTCCAAGTTCGATTCGGAATATCCGTTTGCCACCCGATTCTATGATGAGGTGTTGCAGCGGACGTATGAAAAAGAATTAAAAATCGGCTCGTTAATTACATTGTTCAGTCTTGTTGCTATCTTTATCTCGATTGTAGGGGTGTTCGGTCTGGTCGTGTTCGAGAGCGAATACAAACGGAAGGAGATTGCCGTGCGCAAGGTGCTGGGGTCTACGACAAGCCAGATCTTGTATATGTTTAATGTGAACTACTTCTGGATTCTGCTGATCTGCTTTATTCTGGGTGCCCCTGTTGCCTGGTATGGCGTTTACCGGTGGTTGGAGAATTTTGCCTATCGCACGCCGATGTACTGGTGGGTATTGCCGTTTGCGTTCCTTGTCGTAGGCGTGATTACGGCTGTCACGGTAACGTTCCAGAACTGGCATGTGGCGAATGAGAACCCGGTGAATAATATAAAATCAGAATAATAAATTACAAATCATAAATAAAGAACGGTTATGATTAAGATCGAAGGTTTGAGTAAGTTTTTCCGTACGGAAGAGGTGGAGACGATAGCGCTGAACAATGTCTCCTTAGAAGTGAAAGACGGAGAGTTTGTGGCAGTCATGGGTCCTTCCGGTTGTGGCAAGTCTACCTTGTTGAATATCCTGGGCTTGCTGGATAATCCGACATCGGGCGACTATTATCTGGCGGACAAAGAGGTAGGGCATCTCAAAGAGAAAGAACGTACACAGGTGCGCAAGGGAAATATCGGTTTCGTGTTCCAGAGCTTTAACCTGATCGACGAACTGAATGTATTTGAAAACGTAGAGTTGCCACTGACCTACCTGAAGGTAAAAGCCGGCGAACGCAAGCAGATGGTGAACGACATCCTGAAACGAATGAACATCAGCCACCGTGCCAATCATTTTCCGCAGCAGCTCTCCGGAGGTCAGCAACAGCGTGTTGCCATCGCTCGTGCCGTCGTTTCCAACCCGAAGATCATCCTTGCCGATGAGCCGACCGGTAACCTGGACTCTAAGAACGGTGCCGAAGTGATGCAACTCCTTACCGAGCTGAACCGGGAGGGAACGACGATCGTGATGGTAACCCACTCCAAACACGACGCGAGTTTCGCTCATCGTGTTATTAATCTGTTTGATGGTAGCATTGTTTCGTCGGTAAACGAATTCATTTGAGTATCCTTTAACAAGAGAATATTGAAGCAGGGAGGATGTTGCATACGTGCGACATCCTTTTTTTATGATCGTAAGTGTAAAAAAAATGGACAGGAGTGTCAAATTATTGGACACTATGAGAAATACGCTATTGGGCTATACTTTTGATAATTAATCAGATGATTGTTTTGGCACACTATTTGACAAAATGATATTAGTATACCATGTAAATTGGATTACTACCCCTATTAATTACGAACTATAGCGGGTAATATTATTTAACATATTATTCTGTCGCTGAAAGAATAAAAATAATGACTATCTGATATGAAAACGATTTTAAGGAATTTCCTGAGTGTGTTGAGACGGTTCCGGCTGGCTACTACATTAAATGTATTGGGTTTGTCGGTTTCCTTTGCGGCTTTTATCATTATCATGATGCAGGTCCGCTATGAGCATACGTTCGATAGTTGCCATCCGAACGTTTCGCGTATCTACCGGGTCGATGTGGACACGAAAGAATATAAAGGTTCGACAATCCTGACCCGTCCGTTTGTGGATGCGATTATACAGTCGTCGCCATTAGTCGAGGCTGGGACTTTGTTCAATCCATTTACCGGCGAATACTATTTTACGGTTTTGCAGGGGCAGGATAAAGTGGGTTTTAAGGAGCCTTTTATCACCTGTTATCCGGAGATGACGAAGATGTTCCGTTTCGACATGGTGGAGGGCAATGCCGATTGTTTGAATGATATGGAGAAGGTGCTGATACCGGAAAGCATGGCGCACAAACTCTTTGGCGACGGTTCGGCTGTCGGCCAGCGGCTGAATATGGAAGAAAGCATCTGGAGCAAGAAAACGGATGGTTTCTTAGTAGTAGGAGGGGTGTATAAAGATTTCCCCGGTAATACGCAGTTGAATAATGTGATTTATACGGCTATCTATGATGACAGTACGAAGGACAATTGGGGCAGCAGTAACTATTTCTGCTACATCATGCTGACCCCGGATGCTTCACCAGAAACTGTAGCCGACAATTTTAACCGTACGTTCGATTTCAGTAAATGCTATAAAGGAGAAGAGGATGTGCAGATCAAGCTCCGCCCCTTCAGTGAGATTTATTATCTGAACGAATCGCAGGATGGCCGCCTGATAAAGAGTGGTAATCCGGAAACCACGAACCTTTTGCTGGTGATTGCTTTCCTGATTATAATCGTGGCTGCCATTAACTTTACTAATTTCAGTACGGCGTTGACCCCTTTACGGATCAAGAGTATTAATACGCAGAAGGTATTGGGCAGTTCGGAGTCTGTTTTGCGTCTCTCTCTTTTGGTGGAGGCGATGGGGATCGCTTTTCTTTCGTTCCTGATTTCTTTGTTCCTGATTTATGTGTTGAACCGTCCGGAAATACTTTCTTTTGTAAAGGCCGATCTGACGTTGGGCCATAATATCGGTTTGCTGGTTTCGGTCGGCGGATTGTCATTGCTGGTAGGTTTGGCGGCAGGTCTGTATCCGGCCTGGTACATTACCTCGTTCCCGCCGGCGCTGGTGCTGAAAGGCTCGTTCGGTCTTTCGCCTGCCGGACGCAAATTGCGTACGTGCCTGATGGGATTCCAGTTTGTGGTATCGCTTGTCCTGATTATCGGGGCGATCTTCATCTATCTGCAGAATCGTTATATGCAACATTTCCCGCTCGGGTTCGATAAAGACCGCATTGCTGTAGTTGAACTGAACGGCAGGATGGCGGCTAAAAATAAAGACACCTATGTCAATAAACTGAAAGAATATCCGGGGATAGAAGACGTCGCCTTTGCACAGGAAAAGTTGGGGGCACAAGACAGCTATATGAGTTGGGTCGGAATGTATAAAGAGCAGGAAATCGGTATCAATGCTCTGCCAGTATCCTGGAATTTTATCGACGTGATGGGGATTCAGCGGACCGGTGGGCGCCAGTTGACCGAGGCGGATGAAAAGGGCGAAAAACTTACTTTCATCTTCTTCGACGCCATGCGCAAACAATATGATATGAAAGATGGTGATTCTTTTATTATTCCCTGGATGGGAACGGATGAGTCGAGTGAGATTGCAGGCTTCGTAAAAGATGTTCATTTTTCCTCCCTGCGCGGCAAGATGGAGAATACTGCGTTGATTATAAACTATTATTGGGGACAGCTGGCAGTTTCTTATATCCGGATCAAAGCAGGTACGAACCTGCCTGAAGCTGTCAATTATATCCGGAATGTCGTGGCCGATATCGATCCGGCCTATCCGGTGGATGTACAATTCTATGATACGATATTCGACAGTCTGTACCGCCAGGAAGAGAATCTGAGTATGATGGTATTCCTGTTCAGCCTGCTGGCCATTATTATTTCTCTGGTGGGCGTGTTCGGTCTGGTCGTGTTCGAGTCACAGTACCGGAAGAAAGAGATCGGTATCCGCAAGGTGCACGGCTCGACGGTCGGAAACATCTTGGGGATGTTGAGTAAACGGTATGTCGCAATCGTGCTGATATGTTTTGTCCTGGCTACCCCGCTTGCGTATTATGGCGTGACGAAATGGTTGGAGAATTTCACATACAAAACTCCTCTATATGTATGGGTGTTTGCCGCTGCTTTGGTCGTTGTAATGCTTATTACACTGGCAACTGTTGTTTTCCAAAGTTGGAAAGCAGCTGTCGCCAACCCGGTGGAAAGCATTAAAAATGAATGAAAATAACCTTTTCCGGTAAATATCAGTTAATTTTCAGAATAAAAGTATATCTTTGGAGAATCTAAATTTAATAGACCATGATCAATAGAAGAAATTTTTTGAAAAATGCATCCCTGTTTACAGTAGGCAGCCTGATGGCTGGTAAAGTAGGGAATGCCGTTGCAGCCCAGCCTGCAACATCTGCTGTGTCCGAAACGGCGGCAGCTAAGAATATCGGTTTACAAATCTATTCTTTAGGCAAGGAGTTATACACGGACGTTCCGGGTGGAATGAAGAAACTGAAAGGAATGGGATATCAGACATTGGAACTGGCCGGCTATGGCAATGGCAAGATCAACGGTATTGATATGATGGAGTTTAAGAAAATGGCAAATGATGCTGGCCTTAAGATCCTCAGTTCACACGTGAATCCTCCTGTTCGCGAGTATACGAAAGACAATCTGGGCCAGATTAAAGAGTTCTGGAAAAAGGCGGCTGACGACCATGCCAAGATTGGCGTGAAATATCTGGTTCAGCCCGGCCAGCCCAGTACTCGTAGTGTGGAAGAAACAAAATATGTATGCGAAGTCTTCAACGAAGCCGGAAAGATCATAAAAGCAGCCGGTATCCCGTTCGGTTATCATAACCATGATATGGAGTTTGCAAAAGTTGTTCCCGGCGGTACGGAAATGAAGTTCGGACGTAGCAACAAGGGCGAACAGGTCTATGACATTTTCCTTGCGAATACGGATCCTTCCCTGGTATTCTTTGAAATGGATGTTTACTGGGCTGTTATGGGCCAGCAGGACCCGGTTGAATATATCACGAAATATCCGGACCGTATCAAAGTGCTGCATATTAAGGACCGCTATGTTTTAGGCGATTCCGGCATGATGAATTTTGAACAGATCTTCAAGCACTTCTTTGCAAACGGTCATAAAGACTATTTCGTTGAAATGGAAGGTACCGATAGCGGCAAGCAGTTTATTGGTGTAAAAAACAGTGCCAACTATCTGCTGAAATCATCGTTTGTGAAATAAATACATGATAAATATATTAGTCACGTCGTAGGGGCAGGTTCTAAACCTGCCCTTTTTGTGTTATAACGCCTCCTTTATCTTTTCAACCATTTCCTGATATTCCGCATCCGTCAAATACACTTTTTGCGGATTCATGGCAAATGTCCCGCCAAAGTCAGGTCCGCCCTCGTATTTGGGAGCCAGGTGGAAATGTAAATGCGACAGCTTATCCGAATAGGCGCCGTAGTTTATTTTCTGCGGGTTGAACACCTTCTGCATCGCGCGGGTTACCCGTACGACGTCTGCCATGAATGCATTCCGTTCTTCGTCGTTGAGCATATTCAAATCGTGTACATGGTCTTTGTAGGCTACCAGGCAACGTCCTCTGTAAGTCTGTTCTTTAAACAGGAACAGCCGGGATACGGACAGGGGGGCAATTTCGATCATCAGATCGTGCAAAGTCTGATTGTTCTGGCAATACAGACAATCTTTTGGGTCACTTAAATTCATATTTTATCAGATTTCATTAATGATGTGGCTAAATTAACAATTAAAATGGAGATTGGCAGGGATTGGGGTGGCTTATTGTAGAAAAAATACTCGCGCTCTACATCTTGTTCTACAAGTTCTGCCTGGCATCCGAATCTGTTTTGATTTGTCTATGCATTGTCTTTCAGTATATTATCGTTGTCTGTCTCCAAATGGGGTGCCTGTGGTATAATCCTTGTACTAATCTTTTCAGATTGTATTTAAAGATTTGGTTTTAGTTATTAGGTTATTAACTTATTAAATTATTAAAGTCATGAAAAAGATTGTTTTAATGGTAGCAGTAGTAGCATGTGTTGCATTCGCATCACAAAGTGCACAAGCAGTAACGGTACAGGCATCAGTTGAAAACGTTATGCAGGATGATTTTGTAAAAATCGAAGTGAAAGATCTTCCCCAGGCTGTACAGGATGCAGTTGCCAAGTCTTATGAAGGCAGTGCAGTGAAAGAAGCATACGTAGCAGGCGCCGATGGTGCCAAGAAGTATAAAGTCGTGCTTGTTGACAAAGATCAGAAGGAACAAACCGTTGTTCTGAATGAAAAAGGCGAAGTAGTTGAATAGTACGTATCTATCTATTAATACACAAAGCCATTCTGTCTGAGAAGATAGGATGGCTTTTTTTATATATTAATGGGAAATATTTTCATCTTGTTAGATATAATGGTTCGAATAATTTATATCTTCGCCCCTATAATCAATCGCTGTGTATATAGCAAATGGAAATACTTATTATTATTGGTCTTATCTTATTGAACGGACTTCTTTCTATGTCGGAAATTGCTTTGGTCTCGGCGCGTAAGGCGCGTCTTGAGTTGGAAGCAAAACGAGGTAACAAATCTGCTCAGACTGCGTTAAAGCTGGCAAACGAACCGGACCGGTTTCTTTCTACTATCCAGATCGGAATTACGTTGATTGGTATTTTAACAGGTTTATATTCGGGTGAGGCTTTTGCTTATGACCTGGCGGAGCACGTACGCCATGTCCCTTTCCTGGAACCTTATGCATTAGGGATTTCTAAAACGACGATTGTCGTTGTCGTTACTTATCTGACGCTGATCGTGGGCGAGTTGGTGCCCAAGCGTATCGGTATGGGATATGCGGAGAGAGTCTCGATGCTGGTGGCCAAACCGATGAATTTGTTGTCGGTGATTGCTTCGCCATTCGTATGGTTGCTTTCTAAGAGCACGGCGCTGACTGTCAAATTGATCGGGACGGATGCTGCTGAAGATAATAAAGTCACGGAAGAAGAAATCAAGGCGATTGTAAAAGAAGGCTTTGACGGGGGCGAGGTGCAGGAAGTAGAACAGGACATCGTGGAGCGTGTCTTCAACCTGGGAGACCGTAAAGTCGGGTCTATCATGACACACCGCAGCGAACTTGTGTGGTTAGACCTGACAGACAGTATCGAACAGATCCGTGAAAAAGTGCAGGAAAACCTTTTCAATATTTACCCTGTCGCTTCCGGAAAGTTTGACGAGATCAAGGGTGTTGTGTACTTAAAGGATCTTTTCGGCCGTATTGACGAACCCGGTTTCTCATTGGAACAGGTGATCCGTCCTGCCGAATTTATGCCGGAAAACCAGAGCGTCTATAATGCTTTGGAGCAGTTTAAGCAGGCACGTGTGAAATATGGTATCGTGACGGATGAATTCGGCGGTATCCAGGGGATCGTTACCCTGAAAGATATCATGGAGGGATTGATCGGGCAGGTGCCGGAAGCCGGAGAGGAAGCCGAGATCGTCCAGCGTGCCGACGGCTCCTGGCTGGTAGACGGACAATATAGTTTCTATGACTTCCTCGAATACTTCGATATGGAAGACCTGTATGCCGAGCATGACTATAACACGTTGAGCGGCCTGATTCTTGAAATCCTCGAACGGGTACCGAAAACCGGCGAGAGGCTGACATGGTTGAATTTCGAATTCGAGATAGTCGACATGGACGGCGCCCGCATCGATAAGGTATTGGTAAAAAGATTACTTGAGAGCGAGAGATAGTTCACATCTGCAAAAAATTGTGAGTTCACCCGTATTTCCGTCTCATAGTTATGGTTTTGGTCAATCATAACTATAATCTGTACCCTCCATAGTTATGAGCAAAGTATGCAAGAGGGTTCGTCTCTAAGAATATTTG
>URZO01000083.1 GCA_900552465.1 uncultured Parabacteroides sp.
AGATAACACACCCCTTATCCCCTCTCGAGAGGGGAAACAGATACTCCCGGCGCTATGTCACAAATACGAAATACACCGTTAAATCATCATTTATGCGTTCCTCTCACTGCTTTTTTAACGGTTTGCGGGGGCTCTATCTTTGCAGTGTGATCAAAAACAAATTATAAATCATTTAAAAATTAAAGATTATGAGTTTGAAATTTAGAAAAGTGCAGAGAAAAGTGTTGGTCGGTGACGAAAAGGATCAGGTGAAAACGTATGCGGTAGCAAAGTCTTCCGGTTATTGTGACATGGAGAAGTTGTGTGAACTGATTTCGAACCGTTCGGCAATGTCGAGTGCTGATGTGAAAGCTGTTCTCGATTCGATGAACTGGGCTATGGGGTTGGAACTTCGTTCGGGCAGTATCGTACAGGTCGGTGAATTTGGTAATTTCCGTATGACTGTCCGTTCGAAAGGGGCGGCTACGGAAGAGGATTTCAATGCTGCCAATATAACGAAGGCGCGTATTGTGTTCACACCGGGGTTGAGTCTTCGCCGTTCGAACAGCCAAATGAGGTTTGAAGAAGATGTCGTCATGGTCGTGAAAGAAGACGCCGGAGAAGAGGAGAGACCGGGGGAACTTTGAGAATTGAGAATTGAAAATTGAAAGTTGAAAATTAATTGACAATGGCAATCCTGCTCACTATGAGCGGGATTGTTTTGTTTTCCTATAATTACATCTAAAATATTATGTTGGAGATTAAGGAGACTTTTGTTTTAAAAAGTATATCTTTGCCGATATTTACATAAAAGAGAAGATGGCAAAGAAAGCAATACTTCAAGTCAGGAACATTGCGATAAGAACCTTGCAACAAAACGGAACAGACTACATCTGCATCACAGACATAGCCCGTCAGAAAAATCCGGTAGAACCGAAAGATGTCGTTAAGAACTGGATGCGGTTGAAGAACACGTTGGAATATCTCGGCTTATGGGAGAAGTTGAATAATCCGGATTTTAAAGGGGTCGAATTCGACCCCCTTTTGTCAGAGGCAGGCAGCAATGCTTTTACTCAAGGAGCAGGAGCAAGCGCAGATTGGCTGGAGCGCTAAACGAGAGTTGTCGAAGATAAACTACCGAATCCATACCGACGCTATCAAGCAAAATCTCATCCCAGTCGAAGTAACAGCCAAGCAAGCCTCGCGAATCTATGCCAGCGAAGGCGATGTGCTGAACGTAGCCATGTTCGGCGTCACCGCCCTCGAATGGCGTGATGCAAACCCAGACTTGAAAGGCAACATCCGCGACTATGCATCCGTCAACGAACTGATTTGTCTCTCGAACATGGAGAACCTGAATGCCGTGTTCATCAACGATGGGCTCCCGCAGCACGAGAGGCTTGTCCGTCTCAACAGGATAGCCATTCAGCAGATGCAGGTGCTGGAAGACGTAAACAAAAAGTACCTTAAATGAAACTGACAAGAATACACTCTCATAAGACAATATTCTGCCAATATGACTTAATAAACCTTTACACATCTTCACAAGGGTTATATTGTAAGGTTGTATATAATTACCAAAGTTTTATGTCTTTTCCCTTGCCATGTGGTGAAAAGATGTAACTTTAGAAGTTGAAAAACACATAAAATACCATGATTGAAATCTGTAGACGTAGTTTGATTGGAGTTCTCTTTATTTGGGGGTTGTCAGCTTATGCGCAGACCGGGATTCCTACGATCGGGATTGATCCGAAAACGGAGCAACCGGGAGCGTTGAAGTTGTCCGATCTGGTGCAGTCGGCAGAATATATTCCTTTGGAGACAACTGATGATTGCTTGATTGGTGGTGTTAGTCATTTTGATATATCGGATCGGTATATAGTTGTTGGCTGTTATAAATCGACATCGGTGTTTCTGTTCGGCCGGGATGGTCGTTTTATCCGGAAAATCGGGCGTGCGGGGCAAGGGCCGGCAGAGTATTTGCAGATTAATTATCTCCGTATCGATGAGGCGAAGAATGAGTTGGCTGTTTTCGACTATACAAAAGTCATTTTCTATGATTTGTCAGGAAAGCATTTAAGGACACAAAAGTTAGTCATAGATCAGGATTTGTATCTGGACTATTCGGGTGACCGGTTGGTAACGGGGATACCCAGCGGCTTTTTTAGTAATAAGAAGTATTCGGTATATCGTCTGTATGATATTAAACCGACAGGGATAAAACCTTTGGGAGAACGGATTCCTGCACAGACGGTAGTGGTAGATGGAGATAAATATGGCAAAGTGGCTTTGGCTACCTATTCGCCTCCTGTTTGCTCCTATATTTTTGACGATCGATTGCACGTTTACGAATTGACTTTGAACGATACGGTGTACACGGTGGAGAAGGACAATACATTTAAACCTTGTTTTATCTTGTCGGTCGGAAAATACGCTATCACGGCGGAAATGCGTGCTGATATCATGAAATTTGCGGACAATACATATAATAGTGTAGCTCTATTTTCTGTATTTGAGACGCAACAATATGTAATGATCTATTACATGTATAGGAAAAAGCTATACTATGAGTATTATGATAAATCCCAAAAACAGATGAAACGGATTCAATCGGACAAAGGCATACCGAATGATTATGACGGCGGGCTTGACTTCTGGCCTTTCCGTTGGCCCGGCAGCCAACGAAATAAACGGATGTGCCAGTTTTATGAAGCGCATGAGTTTGAAGGAAAGAAACCGAAGGAGCAAGGCTTGCGCGGTCCGAAATCGGCCATACAAAAAGTAAAGTTATTCTATAAGATATCGCCGGACGATAATCCGGTATTAGTGATCTATAATATGAAATAGGGATATGTAAGGAAAGTAATGTTTTGTTGTTGATGGTGGGCGTGTTTATTTATCATTCTCCTTGCCATGTGGATGAAAATATGTAACTTTGCAGTTTTGAAATGCGAGTGTGCAATTAAAAGATAATTAAAATATTACTATCGTGGCAGATACAAAGTACATCTTCGTTACGGGCGGCGTGGTCTCTTCTTTAGGTAAGGGAATTATTGCCGCATCTTTGGGTAAACTACTTCAGGCAAGAGGTTACAAGGTTACCATTCAGAAATTTGACCCCTATATTAATATCGATCCGGGAACATTGAACCCGTACGAACATGGGGAATGCTATGTTACCGTAGACGGACATGAAGCGGATTTGGACCTCGGGCATTACGAACGTTTTCTGAATGTCCAGACGACCCGTGCTAACAACATCACTACAGGACGCATCTACCAGAGCGTTATCAGCAAGGAACGGAAAGGGGATTACCTGGGTAAGACTGTTCAGGTGGTGCCTCACATCACGGATGAGATCAAACGTAACGTGAAATTGTTAGGTTCCAAATATAAATTCGATTTCGTGATTACGGAGATCGGAGGAACTGTCGGTGATATCGAATCTCTTCCTTTTATTGAAAGCGTACGCCAGTTGAAGTGGGAGTTAGGTAAGAATTGTATTTGCGTACATCTTACTTATGTGCCTTACATTGCTGCGGCGAAAGAATACAAGACGAAGCCGACACAGCATTCCGTAAAGCAATTGCAGGAGTTGGGTATCCAGCCGGATGTCCTGGTGTTGCGTACCGAGCGTGAGCTGAACAGCAATATATTGAGTAAGGTCGCCCTGTTCTGTAACGTGGCACAGGATGCGGTTATACAGTCTATCGACGTTCCGACGATCTACGAAGTGCCGTTGGTATTGCAGCGTCAGAAGATGGACGAAGTGATCCTGCGCAAAGTAGGGTTGGAAGTAGGACCGACACCGGAAATGAAGGCCTGGCATCAGTTCCTGCAACGGAAAGTCGATGCAACCGAAACGGTGAAGATCGGCCTGGTCGGTAAATATGTGGAGTTGCAGGATGCTTACAAGTCAATCGACGAATCTTTGTTGCAAGCTGCTATTTATAATGACCGTAAGTTGGATCTGCACCTGTTCCACTCTGAAAAACTGAACGAGGGCAATGCTGCCGAATTGTTGAAAGACATGGATGGCATCCTGATTGCGCCGGGCTTTGGCCAGCGTGGTATCGAGGGTAAGTTTGCCGCCTTGAAATATGCCCGTGAAAATGATGTGCCTTGCTTAGGTATCTGTCTGGGTATGCAGTGCATGGTGATCGAGTTTGCCCGTGATGTTATGGGCCTGGATGACGCTAACTCCACCGAAATGGAACCGAACACGCCGCATAAGGTGATCGACCTGATGGAGGAACAGAAGAATGTGACCAACATGGGTGGGTCCATGCGTCTGGGTGCATACGATTGTATCCTGAAGAAAGGTTCCAAGGCTTATGAAGCATACGGAAAAGAACATATCCAGGAACGCCACCGCCATCGTTTTGAATTTAACAGCGAATACCGCGATCAGTTTGAGGCTGCCGGTATGATGTGTGTCGGTGAAAATCCGGAATCGAATCTGGTGGAAGTGGTCGAAATTCCGTCTCTGAAATGGTTTGTGGGCGTTCAGTTCCATCCCGAATATAACAGTACAGTTGTCAATCCTAACCCTCTTTTCGTTAGCTTTGTAAAGGCTGCAGTTGAGAATAAAAAATAAATTTGTAGATGGATAAAAACACGATAATAGGTTTTCTGCTTATTGGAGTTGTCTTAATTGTATTTACCTGGTTGAACAAACCTACACCGGAGCAGATGGAAGCACAGCGCCGGATGCAGGATTCGATTGCGCAGGTAGAGTATGCAAAGCAGTTGGAACAGCAGAAAGAAGTAAATAAGGAAGCAAAGGCGGACGAAGAACTGGCGGATGTACCCGATTCTGTACGGGTGGCCCGTCTGCAGAGTAGCTTCGGAGTTTTCGCTGATGCGATGGTAGGAGAGGATGGTTCCACTGTTTTGGAAAACGAGCTGATTGAAGTCCGTTTGGAAAATAAGGGAGGACGTGTCGGTTATGTCCGCCTGAAAGAGTATGATAATTACAAGAATAAACCTTTGGTGCTTTTCGATGCGAAAGACTCGAAGTTCGATTTTACTTTGGTGACAGCTACTAACCGTGTTGTCAATACCGGTGACCTCTATTTTACTCCGGTGAAGGGCTCTGATCCTAACAGTGTGACCATGCGCCTGAACACCGGTGAAGGAAGCCATCTGGACTTCATCTACACATTGAAACCGGACGACTATATGTTGCAGTTCTCTATCAAGGGAACCGGGCTGAACGGTGTCCTGGCGCCAAGTACGACTGCTTTGGACCTGCTGTGGCAGCAGAAGATAACCCAGCAGGAGAAAGGGCGTAAGTTTGAAGACCGTTACGCTACGGTGTATTATAAGTTTATGGCGGATGACGTCGAGTACCTGAGTGAGACGAAGAACGACAGCAAACAACTGTCCAACCGTCTGAAATGGGTCGCTTACAAGGATATGTATTTCTCTTCTATCCTGATTGCGGGAAACGAAGGTTTCGAGTCGACGACGATCGATTCGAAGATGCTGCCTGCCGACGGTCCTTTCCTGAAAGAGTATAAGACGACGACCTCCGTACCTTTCGACCTGAAAGGGAATGAAGCGACAGACCTGCGTTTTTACTTCGGTCCTAACCAGTTCTCGTTGCTGAAATCGTTTGACAAAGGCGTGGAAAAGGCTGACCAGTTGGATCTGGAAAAGGTTGTTCCGCTGGGATGGGGTATTTTCCGCTGGGTGAACCAGTATTTCGTTATTCCATTGTTTAATTTCCTCGGACAGTTTATTCATAGCTACGGTTTGCTGATCTTCCTGTTGACGGTCATTGTGAAACTGATTCTGTTCCCGTTGACCTATAAGTCTTATATGTCGTCTGCCAAGATGCGTGTGTTGCGTCCGCAGGTGGAAGAGCTTAATGCGAAGTATCCGGGGCAGGATAAGGCTGTGGAACGGCAGCGGGCGACGATGGAACTGTATAGCCGTGCCGGTGCAAGCCCGATGGCGGGATGTATCCCGATGTTGTTACAGATGCCGATTCTGGTCGCTCTGTTTATGTTCTTCCCGTCGGCAATCGAATTGCGCCACCAGAGTTTCCTTTGGGCGCACGACTTGGCAACTTATGATGCGATTGTAAGTTGGAATACCTATATTCCTATTATTACGCCGTATTTCGGTAATCATATCAGTTTGTTCTGTATGCTGATGACCATTACGAACATTATTTACACGAAGTTCAATATGGATCAGACCAATACGGGCCAGCAGCAGATGCCGGGTATGAAAGCCATGATGTATATGATGCCTGTGATGATGTTGGTGTTCTTCAACCAGTATGCATCCGGTCTGACTTACTATTACTTCATCTCGACCCTGATCACGATTCTGCAGACGGTTATCTTCCGTTATACGATTAACGAAGATAAATTGCTGGCTAAGCTGGAAGAAAACAAGAAGAAGCCGATGAAGAAGTCCGGTTTCATGAAGCGTCTGGAAGAAGCGCAGAAAGCACAGCAGGCTCAGTTGGAAAGACAGAAACAACAGAGAAAGAGATAATAAAACAGCATTTTAATTTATTGCTGTAGACATCAAAAGGATGTTTTAAAAGTCTGTATTTTAGAATACTACTTTTGAAACATCCTTTTTTCTTTTGTGCGAAGAAGATGGATTATTCTGTTACACGTTGAAAATAAACATGAGTAAGGACTTGCGTCGTTGTGAAATGTTTGTATATTTGCGATGTCTATCAATAAGTCAGTGAGTTGAGCTGTCTGTGAATGATTAGGGCTTATATAGATTTTAGGTTTGTGGTGTATTAGGTTGTTGTATAGGGTATAAATTTATCACTGATGGCTAAAAGAGAAGTCCTTTTGCAAAGTATTGCAGCTGTTATATTTGCTGTGATATGTTTCGTCTTTTTCCGGTTTGCGTGTTCTGCTGATCTTTTCCGGAAAGAAGAAGTCGATACTTTGTTAACAATGAGTACCTTCCTTTCTTATCTGAGCAAACCGGCCTGGCTCGTTTGCTATGCCGGAAACGCCTTGATTTCCATTGTGGGATTGGCTGGAGCTCCTGTTCTGATCACATTTGTTTTGCTTCTTGAATGGTGGATATTGATTTCTGTCCTGAAACGTTTTCATGTAGGGGAATTGGCGCCTTTATATGCTTTCCTGCCGGTTGTGCTGGAATGGGGAACTTATTGCCATCCCGGCTATTTGTTGCATTCCATTTTGTCAACGATAGTGGCTCTTTTTATTTTTTGGAGATATACGTATATAAAGAATAAGTGGTTGAGTATGGCGGCCGGTTTATTGGCATTGCCTGTTATCTATTTTCTGGCCGGTAACAGACTTAACATTTTTGTGTTGTTGGTCCTTTTTTATGAGACATGCAAAGAACCCAAGCGCTGGCTGTACTGGTGCCTGCTCTTGGTGGCGGGAAGTATCGTACCTGTTTGGATGGGGCATTTTTATTCGCTGACACAGGAACAGGCTTATTTGTATCCGCATAACGGGTTACCGGCTTTCTTCCCTCCCATCTTGTTTTGCTTCAGCTTGCTGCTGTTGCAGATGAAACGATTCCGGGAGATGTCGTGCCGTGCTTTGCCGGTAACGGTTATAACTTGTGTTTTGCTGGCTCTACTGGGCTCCGTTATTTATACGTATGCCGATTTCTGAGGACTACTAACGCCTTTTCCATATCTTCCGGCGTGTCGATGCCAATCGTTTCCTGCTGGGTGATGCCGACTTTTATCTTATACCCGTTTTCCAGCCAGCGTAGTTGTTCGAGGCTTTCGGCCAATTCCAGCGGGGATTGGGGAAGATGGGTGATCTCTTTTAATGTCGCTGCCCGGTAAGCATACAATCCGATATGTTTGTAATAGGTATGATTCGGTAGCCATTCGGTATATTGTTTTCCTCTCATATAAGGAATGATGGAACGGCTGAAGTACATGGCTTCGCTGTTCTTATTCAACACTACTTTCGGTGAGTTGGCATTGAATAATGTGGTTTCGAAGTCGTCGTCCGGGCGGAAAGGCTTAACCAAAGTGGCGATCTGAATGCTGTCGTCTGTGAAACAAGCCTTTAAAGTCTCGATTTGTTCCGGTTGGATGAAAGGTTCGTCTCCCTGTATGTTGACAACTACGTCATAGCCGTTGCCAGCTTTGCAATAGGCTTCATAACAGCGGTCTGTACCGCTTTTATGCTGTTCTGATGTCATAACGACGTTTCCTCCGAACGATTGGACGGCTGCTTCTATGCGGCTGTCGTCTGTTGCAACGCAAACGGCGTCGAGCACTCCCTCGACTTGTTCGTACACTCGCTGGATCATCGGTTTTCCTGCCATATCAGCGAGAGGCTTTCCCGGAAAGCGGGTGGAAGCGTAACGTGCCGGTATTATTCCTATAAATTTCATGTTTACGAATTGTGAATTATGAGTTATGAATTGTATATCTATTAATTTTCAATTTTCAACTTTCAATTTTCAATTATCAACTGTTTCCCACCGTTTTCCCTTCACTAAGCCTGAGGACTTTGTCGTGTTCTCCGACAATCCATACAATATCCCCCTCTTCAAAAATGGTTGTAGGAGAGGGGTTTTTGATGGATGTTTCTCCCCGTTCGATACCGATGACGAGGCAGGCTGCTTTATCACGAATGCCGGATTCCAGGATTGTACGGCCGATCAGGCGTGACCCTGCAGCGATGGTGAATTGTTCCATATTGACTTCCTTAGTCTCTTCCTTGCCGGTCTGGGCTGTTTTATACCGTTCAACCAGATATTGACGGAAGTGTTCCAGATCATCATCTGCACCGACAACAACCAGTTTGTCGAAAGGATAGAGACGTTCTTCTCCTCCGGGGATATTGATTCTCCTTTCTCCCCGTATGATTGTTACGATGTTGACGTTGCATTTCTGGCGGAAGTTGAGTTCTTTCAATGTTTTTCCCATACTGGGTGAGTTTTGCTTGACCTCGAAATCAGCCAGGTGAAGATCACGTTCCAACAGGTGGTTGGCGAATCGTTGGTTGATAGGTGCCTTCCGTTCGTATTCCAGCTCCCGGGCAGTCAGGTTACTGAAGAAATGTCGTTCCATCAGAATCGATTGTCTTTTCAATCGTTTGGAAAAAATGACAATAACGATGACTGTTGCTGCGATCGCAAGTACGATGCCTACTGCTGCATTCAGTAACCGGGCGACAGGTAACATAACGAGGCCGATACATAATATGATACGGAGAATGATCAGTGAAACCAACGGCCCCCGGTTGTATTTACTGTCCAGCCATAGCTGCTGGAATTCGGCCGAATGATTTTTTTTCATCATGATGGCGCGCAGCATCGGTGCTATTAACAGTAAGATCAGAACAAGAGAGATAATGGCTCCCCGCAGGCCGGATATTTCTTTCATAATGAAAGGAGCCACAAACTGCAGCCAGATAAAGATGAGAACGAGAGTAACTGCCGTATAAGTACCGACGATCCGGCTCAACGCCTTCAGTAATTTATTCCAGGCGCTTTTCTGGTGTATAGTGTTGGAACCGGATGAATAACGTTCGAGGAATTTCATCCATGATTTAGGAATAATCCGGTCGGCAACCCGGCAAGCCGGTTCCGCCATGCGGATCATATAGGGCGTGAAAAACGTCGTAATGACCGAAACCGCAACTACGATGGGGTACAGGAAGTTATCGGTTACCTTTAACGTTAATCCCAATGAGGCGATGATAAAGGCGAACTCACCTATTTGTGCGAGCGAGAAACCGGATTGTATGGCTATTTTGACCGGTTGTCCGGATAGTAATACGCCAAAACCGGCGAATAAGATCTGGCCGACCATGACGACTAAAGTCAGGATCAGGATCGGTATTTTGTATTCCCACAGTAATGCCGGATCGATCAGCATACCGACGGATACAAAGAATATGGCGCCGAAAAGATCTTTTACCGGTTTGATGAGGTGTTCGATATGCTCGGCTTCGATCGTCTCTGCCAGTATGGATCCCATGACGAAGGCTCCCAATGCGGAAGAAAATCCCGCTTTTGTTGCAATGATAACCATTCCGAGACATAGCCCTAAGCTGACGATCAGTAAAGTCTCGTCATTCAGGAATGTCCGGGCTTTCTTCAGGAAAGACGGGATCAGGTAAATACCGATGACAAAACAGAATAACAGAAAGACTCCTAATTTGATAACACTGTTCAGCAGTTCCATCCCTTCCACATGCTTGCTGACAGCCAGCGTGGAAAGCAAGACCATCAGCAATACGGCAAACAGGTCCTCGACAACCAGGATGCCGAAAACCACTCCGGCAAACCGCTGGTTGCGCAGCCCCATATCGTCAAAGGCTTTGAAAATAATTGTAGTGGACGACATCGAGAGCATCCCGCCGAGGAAAAGGCTGTTCATGTGTCCCCAACCTAATGATAATCCTGTAGTGTAGCCGAGCGTCATCATACCGATTACGATAGTGATGGCTCCGATCACAGCCGTACCGCCGACTTTCATCAGTTTCTTGAAACTGAAGTCGAGTCCTAAAGCGAACAGAAGGAATATGACGCCTATATCCGCCCAGATACGGATGCTTTCGACGTTTGTGACGGTTGGTATTTGTGTAATGGCCGGACCGGCAAGAATGCCGGCTACAATATATCCGAGTACGACCGGTTGCTTCAATCTTTTGAAAAGCAAGGTCACTAATCCTGCTGAAATTAGTATGACGGCAAGATCTGATATGAGAGATGGTATTTGCGACATGCTTTCATTCTTTTTCCGTTGGCAAAGTTATGTATTTATTTTAATTTTGCCGGTCAAATGAATTGCCAAAATGAAGAAGATACATCCGATAGAAGCGTTGATAGAACAGGGGGAGCATCAGCAACTCGATTTCAAGTTCGAGGTAAGCGACAGTAAGAAGATTGCGCGTACGTTAAGTGCTTTTGCCAATACTGACGGCGGACGGCTGTTGATCGGTGTGAAGGATAACGGAAATATATCGGGTGTCAGGAGTGAAGAAGAATATTATATGATAGAAGCAGCCTCTAAGATGTATACCCGTCCGGAAGTTCCTTTCGAGGCAACCCGCTGGGAGGTGAACGGCAAGACTGTCCTGGAAGTCTATATTGCGCCCAGTCCCGATAAACCGTATACAGCCCCTGATAAAGACGATAAGTTCAAGGCATATATACGGGTGGCCGACGAAAACATATTGGCAAATGAAGTGTTGGTGCTCGCCTGGCAGAAAAAGCATAAGCCGGACGGTACATTATTAAAGATAAGCAAGCCGGTAGAGCGCTTGTTTGCCTATCTGGATGATCATTCCCATATTAATATCAGTCAATTCTGCCGGATCGGGAGGATAAACTATTATACCGCAAAAAATATAATAAGCGACCTTTTAGCGATAAATGCCCTGCAATATATCGTAATAGACAAACACATCCTGTATCAGCGGGTCCCTGCATAAGGTGTATCGCTTCCTGCTTACGGGATGATATTCTCTACATAAACCTGAGCATTCTCAAACCGGACAACCTTCACCCTGCGCCCTTTCTCGATAAAACCGGAATCGGACACGCCATCGTAAAACTCTTCATCTATTAATACCTTACCGGAAGGGCGTAATACGGTTGCCGCTATCCCTTCCTTTCCAATCAGGGGAGACAGATCGGGTGAGGAAATAGCATTTTCCAAATCTGCATTCAGTGCCACTTTCCGAAACATTCCCCGGTGGCCGATCTTATTGGATAGCCAGATCATCAGCACGAATCCGGCTACGAGGCCGACTAAAACTGTCAATGTCGCTTCCCCGAACTCTTTTCCGCTGACTTCCTCAAAATTAAAGTTTGTATTATTTAGCAATGCCATGGTGAGTCCTCCGGTTACCAGAATGATTCCGCTTATCCCGGCCACTCCGAATCCCGGAATGATAAAAATCTCCGCAGCAATCAGTAGTACGCCTATAATAAAGATCAGAATTTCCCAGTTGGCTGCTAATCCGTCGATATACAAAGGAGCGAAATATAAGATCGCGGCCAAAAGGGCTGCTGCGGAAGGAAAGCCCAGCCCGGGTGTCTGCATCTCAAAATAAATGCCGCCTATTATAATGATAATCAGGATAGACTGGAATATAGGATTCATCAGGAAGCCTTTCAAATCGTCATACCAGCTTGGTGTATAGCTTTTCATCTGATAGTCTTTATAGCCTAAGTATTGCGTGATCACTTCGTCCGGTGTTTTGGCTATACCGTCGCAATATCCCCATTTCTGTGCTTCCTGTGCCGTGAAGGTAAGGACTTTCCCGGTATCGATCAGATTCGGTATGACAACCCGCTCGTCGACCATCGCTTCGGCAATCAACGGGTCCCGTTTCCATTTGTAGACCGTATCATTTTTTTGGATGATCGTGTCCTGTCCATGTGCTTCAGCCGTGGACCGCATCATAGACCGCATGTAAGACTGATATTTGTCCGGCATGGCAGCGCCGGTTTGGTTTACGACTGTGGCGGCTCCGATATTAGCTCCTTTCCGCATATATATCTTTTTACAGGCAATGGAAATAAGCGCTCCGGCTGAGGCTGCATTGTTGTCGATAAAGACATAGACAGGGATCGGACTGTATAGGATCGCAGTACGCATGGAATCGGCGGCATCCACCTGTCCCCCGTATGTATTCATGTGGATCAGGACGGCATCTGCCCCTAATGAGTTGGCCTCTGCTAAACCGTTGCTAAGGTACAGGCGGGTGGTATTGTTGATTTCTTTTTTTATATCGATCTTATATACTAATGGATGCGAGATGTTGTCTGCCCATATAAATTGTGCAATCATAGCAAAAACGAATCCACAAAAAAGTCCTAAATTTTTCTTCATTTTATATTATTCTCCTTCTCTTTTACATGTAGTTGGAAATTGTAACATACATGTTGTAAATTTTACATTTTAAAGAACGATAAACTTGTAAATACTGCTCATTTTCAAGGCTCTTTACCATAAATATATTAAGTTACGGTTTTTAATATTAATAATTCTCAAACCGCATTGTTTTTAAAATATTATTCATACATTTGTGATGTCCTTCAATGCTGAAGGATAATACTAAACCGGTATTAAACCTTATAAAAAAAGTAATAATATGAATGCGTTGCAATTTCAGAAAAAATTATTGAGCATGCAAGAAAATATGATGAATTTTGCATTGATGCTCACTGCAAATAGGGATGACGCCCAAGATTTGATGCAAGACACAACGCTGAAGGTTTTAGACAATCAGGAAAAGTTTGTAGACAATATTAATTTTAAAGGATGGGTCTTGACCGTAATGCGTAATATCTTCATAAATAACTATCATAAAATCGTACGTACGCAGACTGTTGTAGATCAAGGGGTTGACCTGTATAATCTGGATGTTGTGAATGATTCGGGTTTCGATTCTCCTGACGGCGCTTATCAGATCAAAGAAATCACGAAAGCGATCAATGGTTTGAATGATGAGTTGAAAGTCCCCTTCTCGATGTTTCTGAGTGGTTATAAATATAATGAGATAGCTGAGAAACTTTGTGTTCCTCTGGGGACGGTGAAGAGTCGTATCTTCTTTGCCCGTCAGGAATTACAGAAGATCCTGAAAGATTTTCATCGGAGTTGAGGTAAAGTTTAAAATAAATATGTAATAAAAATAAACGGGGGCATCCGATGGGTGCTCCCGTTTATTTTTATTACTTTTGGCGCAAAATGTAAAAGAAATGAGAAGTTTTGCAAGTGATAACAATTCGGGAGTGCATCCATTGGTAATGGACGCTATTATAAAGGCGAATGATAATCATGCAGTGGGGTATGGCGACGATCCCTGGACGGCGGCGGCTACTGCAAAGATAAAGGAAGTGTTTGGTGAGGCAGCATCGCCTTTTTTTGTTTTCAACGGAACCGGTGCGAACTCGGTGGCTCTGCAAGCCGTAACTCGTCCGTTTAATAGTATTTTGTGTGCTGAGACAGCCCATATCAATGTCGATGAATGTGGCGCTCCTGCCCGAATGACCGGTTGTGCAGTCGTTACGATTCCGACTCCGGATGGAAAACTCACACCGGAACTGATTAAGCCCCGCTTGCATAATTTCGGCGTTTGCCATCATTCACAGCCGAAAGCGGTTTATATTTCTCAGGTGTCCGAATTAGGGACGATCTATACGGTCGAAGAAGTGAAAGCGATTGCCGACCTGCTTCATTCCTATAATATGTATCTGCACATGGACGGGGCGCGCTTGGCCAATGCCTGTGCTTACCTGAACTGCTCGATGAAGGAGGTGACTGTCGATGCCGGAGTGGATATTCTGAGTTTCGGTGGAACCAAAAACGGGATGATGATGGGAGAGGCCGTTGTCTCTTTTCGTCCGGAAATAACTGAAAACTTACAGTATTTCAGAAAACAGTCGGCTCAGCTGGCCTCTAAGTTGCGTTATCTTTCCTGTCAGTTTATCCCTTATCTGGAAAATAACCTGTGGCTGGAAAATGCACGGAGAGCGAACAATAGTGCATACCGCCTGGCGGAGGCCCTGAAAAAATACCCGCAGATCCGGTTTACTCAAAAGATAGAATCCAACCAGCTCTTCTTTACAATTCCGGCGGAACCATTGAAGAAGTTGCAGGAAAAATATTTCTTCTATATGTGGAATGAAGATACGAATGAAGCTCGCCTGGTCACTTCCTGGGACACAACCGAGGCGGATATTGATGATATAATCGGGACATTGGATCGTATATTTGCGTAATCTCTCATGAGTTTGTACTTTTTCGGCAACTAATCAAAAAATGGCAAATAGTATGAAGCATGTGGTTTGGTTGGCAATCGCTTTGATGGGATTGCTGTCTGCGGGCAAAGTTTATTCTGAAGAAGAGGGCGAGCGCGAGAGCAATACCTTGCGCATCATGAGTTATAACATCCGTAACGGCAAAGGAATGGACGATGTCGCCAATTTCCAGCGAACGGCGGATGTAATCAATAAGGCTTGTCCGGATCTTGTTGCGGTACAGGAGATTGACAGCGTGACAGGACGAAGCGGAAGAAAAGATGTCCTGCGTGAGCTGGCTGAACTGACATCTATGCATTACATATATGCCCCGGCTATCGACTATGACGGCGGTAAATACGGTATCGGTATGTTGAGCAAGGAGAAGCCGCTGGGTTATCGCTACCTGCCGCTTCCTGGAAGAGAGGAGGCCCGTGCACTGCTTGTCGTGGAATTTGAACGATATATTTATTGCTGTACGCATTTGTCACTGACAGAGGAAGACCGGATGCTCTCGCTTCCGGTTATAAAGCAGGTGGCTATGTCTGCACACAAACCATTCTTTATAGCTGGCGATATGAACGCACATCCCGATTCGGAGTTCATCCGGCAACTTCAAAATGATTTTGTGATCCTGACCGATCCGAATGAATTGACATTCCCGGCTGACAAACCGGATGAGACACTTGATTACATTGCCACTTTCGCAAAAGATACAACAACTTTTACCCGTATTTCAGCCTGTGTACCGGATGAACCGGCTGCCTCTGATCATCGTCCTGTTATTATAGACATCCTCTTAAAAGACAAATAAAATAGATATGAAAATTAACTCGGAAGAGCTGGAAGAGACAATTGAGCCGGTCAAAATGACTGATCTTATTTATGGTATAGACGACCGTCCCCCTTTTAAAGAAGCGTTGTTTGCGGCGTTGCAACATCTGCTGGCTATATTTGTGGCGATTATCACTCCGCCTCTTATTATTGCCGGAGCTTTAAAGTTAGATTTGGAAACGACCGGTTTCCTGGTATCGATGGCCTTATTTGCTTCCGGAATTTCTACATTTGTCCAATGCCGCCGGATCGGACCGGTCGGAGCGAAATTGCTTTGTATCCAGGGGACGAGCTTTTCTTTTATCGGACCGATTATCTCTGCCGGGCTGGCAGGCGGGTTGCCTCTTATATTCGGGGCTTGCATTGCTGCCGCTCCGATCGAGATGGTGATTAGCCGTACATTTAAGTATATGCGTTCTATTATTACGCCGCTGGTATCCGGTATCGTGGTGTTGCTGATCGGTCTGAGTTTGATTAAGGTCGGTGTCGTTTCGTGCGGCGGCGGATATGGTGCGATGGATAACGGTACGTTCGGAAGTATCCGGAATATAGGAGTGGCGGCGGCTGTATTGTTGAGCGTGTTGTTCTTTAACCGTTGCAAGAACAAATATCTCCGGATGAGTTCTATCGTGCTTGGATTATGTATCGGATATGCTCTGGCTTATTTCCTGGGCATGGTCGATATGGCGGCGGCTTCTTCACAAAGCCTGATGGGGTTCAATATCCCGATGCCGTTCAAGTATGGGCTGGACCTGAATATCTCGGCTTTCGTAGCAATTGGCTTGGTCTATCTGATTACAGCGATTGAGGCTACAGGTGATGTTACGGCAAACTCTATGATTTCAGGGAAATCGATAGAAGGAGACAGTTATTTGAAAAGAGTGTCGGGCGGCGTATTGGCAGATGGGGTGAATTCCTTTATTGCCGGTATCTTTAATTCTTTCCCGAATTCGATATTTGCACAAAATAACGGCATTATCCAATTGACGGGTGTTGCCAGCCGGTATGTCGGGTATTACATAGCCGGTATGTTGGTGTTGCTGGGGTTGTTCCCGATCGTAGGCGTTGTCTTTTCGCTGATGCCCGATCCGGTATTGGGCGGGGCTACCTTGTTGATGTTCGGTACGGTTGCGGCTGCCGGTATCCGGATTATCGCTTCCCAGGAGATCAACCGGAAGGCAACATTGGTATTGGCTGTCAGTCTTTCTCTGGGGTTAGGCGTGGAGCTGATGCCGGATATTCTGAATACGGCGCCTCAGGCCATTAAGGGTATTTTCTCTTCCGGTATTACGACCGGAGGGCTTGCTGCTATTGTAGCAAATGTATTGATACGAGTAAAAGAAGATAAAACAGAATAAAATGGAATTACTTAAACAACGTATTTTGCAGGACGGCAGATGCTATCCGGGAGGCATCCTGAAGGTAGACAGTTTTATTAACCACCAGATGGACCCTATGCTGCTTTATAAGGTGGCTGAAGAATTTATTTATCGTTTCCGGGATGCTGATATCAATAAGATCGTAACAATAGAAGCAAGCGGTATTGCTCCGGCTATCATGGTCGGATACATCATGCACCTGCCTGTTGTCTTCATCAAGAAAAAGAAGCCGAAGACAATGGAAAATATGTTGTCTACCGTTGTTCATTCGTTTACGAAGGACCGTGATTATACAGTCTGTATCAGTAATAACTTCCTGACCCCGGATGACCGCATCCTCTTTATCGACGACTTCCTGGCGTATGGTAATGCCGCAATGGGTGTGCTCGACCTGGTGAAACAGTCCGGTGCCAAATTGGAGGGAATGGGCTTTATTATTGAAAAGGCGTTCCAGCATGGACGCGATGTGTTGAACGAGGCGCAAGCGCGTGTCGAAAGCCTTGCTATCATCGACAGCCTGGAAGATTGTACGATTACGATCCGTTAATAAAATATCCGTCGGAAGATTACGGCAGTGTGAAACGCATACATGCCGTATTCTTCATGATCGGCAATTCAAGCATCTGTTCGGGGGCGCGTTTTTCCAGTCGCACTACGATGGCACGGTTGAAA
Source organism: uncultured Parabacteroides sp. (assembly GCA_900552465.1). Lineage (GTDB taxonomy): Bacteria > Bacteroidota > Bacteroidia > Bacteroidales > Tannerellaceae > Parabacteroides. The sequence goes on from URZO01000083.1 coordinate 17,604, forward strand.
CCGCCGTGTCCGATGGCCAGTATCCGTTTTCCCGGGAATTCCCTTTTCAGGAAATCGATAAACTCTCCGGCCCTCTTGTACATCGCTTCGATTGTCTCCACACTTTCCGGCAACGTAGTGAAATCCATTTCGTCCGCCACTTTTCCGGTATAGACGCCCCAATCCATTTCCCGGAGCAGGGGAGTGGCTACTGGTTGTAATCCTTTCTTGCGTGCGACAGCCATTGCCGTGTCGTAGCTGCGTGCCAGATCGCTGCATACGATTACATCCAACTCTTCGTTATCCAGGTTTTCGGCCAATGCTTCAGCCTGCTGCTTGCCCTGTTCCGACAGGTGGCCGGGTAGCTGGCCCTGCATGATATGCTGTTTGTTTTCTTCCGTTTCGCCGTGACGGCTCAGGATTAATTCTATCTGTTCCATGATTGTTTCTTATTTGGCGGCAAAGGTAAATAAAAAAAGAGAACCAATTGTTTGATTCTCTTTTACTGGTTGCGGAGGCAAGACTCGAACTTACGACCTTTGGGTTATGAGCCCAACGAGC
>URZO01000084.1 GCA_900552465.1 uncultured Parabacteroides sp.
TCAAAGAAAATTCACACACCCCCTGCCCCCTCTCAAGAGGGGAAGGAGTTACCACTGGTCAATATAAACACACCGATAAATCATCATTTACTTCTTATTTCCCTCTGTTATCACCTCCTTTATATCTTCTCTTAGTGAGTAAGGCATCTCCTTCGCATACCCGACCCGTAACAACAATGCCGGATATTCTTTATTGATAGGCAGCTCTTGCCGTATCTCCTCCGCTAACTCTTTTACCTCGCAAGGCTGGTTGAGGAAAGCGGCAGCGATGTTTTCCTGTGTGGCTGTCAACAGGAAGCGTTGCAGGGTTCTGCCCAGGCTGATCCATTCTTCGACAGTGTTGTTTGGGGTTGTGAAGAGGACAAGGTGGGAGGATGAGGCGATCTTTTTCCTGTCTCCTTTGTTCTGGGTAGTGCTGTTGAGGAATGAACCCATGATTGCTTTCGACAGGAATGCCGGCAGGTTCGGGGCGCCGAAGACGGCATAACTCAGTCCGTTGCGTGTCGCTTCCGAATGTTTTTTGTTGTAACGCATCCAGGCTTGCAGTTCCTCTTTGAAGGCTGGGTCGTTCATCTGGCTGTCGTTTCCTTTCGAGATAAGTGCTTTCAGGGTGTTAAACTCTTCGGAACCGTTCTTCCAGAGATGAAAGCGGATGCCCGGTTCAGCAGCGATAGCGGTCAATGCTTCGAGGCTTTTCTCCGGGACTGCCTGCCCGTTGTAGACGCTCCGGTTTGTCTGTCGTTTCTCTATGGCCGGATAAAACGGGGAGGGAAGGACGTCTGCCGACTTCTCAAGGCAGATATGGATGGCGGCAGGTTGTTCGGCCGGTGCTTCTATGCTGGCTTCCGTCTGGTAACCGGCGGCCGAGGCTGCTATGCAAAGGTTCTCTGTGGCGCATCCCAAGCTGATGTATAACTCTCGGCGATCGTTGTCGACAACAGGAAGTTCTTTTGCCAGGTCCGGCAGGATTGTAATTTCTTTTTCGCCGACGCGAAAAAGCCAGGGCTGGGTGTTATGTCCTGAGGGCGCCCGGGTGGCAAGCTCTACGAGCTGAAGGTAGTCTGTGTTCATCATATTCATTTTTAAGACAAACGTAAAGAACTAAATGGTAACATCCAAATAATCCTTCTTCTCTTCAAAGATTATTCTTATTTTTGTTCCTGAAAGGAAACCGGCTGTCGCCTCCCGAAAATAGAAAATTATGGATGATAAAGTGCTCGAGAAATTGAAAGTGCTGGCGGAGTCGGCCAAGTACGATGTATCCTGCGCTTCCAGTGGAACGTCGCGCAAGAATAAGAGCGGCATGATAGGAAGTGCCGCAGGATGGGGCATTTGCCATAGCTTTGCCGAGGACGGGCGTTGCATCTCGCTCCTGAAGATCATGCTGACGAACTACTGCATCTTCGATTGTGCCTATTGCATCAACCGCCGCAGTAACGATATTCCCCGCGCCACGCTTTCGGTTACCGAGTTGGTGAATCTCACCATCGAGTTCTACCGCCGTAACTATATCGAAGGACTTTTCCTGAGTTCGGGAGTGGTGCGCAATGCCGACTATACGATGGAACGCCTGGTGCGCGTCGTGAAAGACTTGCGGACGGTTTACCGTTTCAACGGCTATATCCATCTGAAAAGCATTCCCGGAGCCAGTCAGGAATTGGTGAACGAAGCCGGCCTCTACGCCGACCGTATGAGTGTGAACATCGAGATCCCGAACGAGAAAAGCCTCCGTCTGCTGGCTCCCGAAAAAGACTTTCAGAGCGTCTTCCAGCCGATGCGCTACATCCAGCAAGGCGTGTTGCAGAGTGCCGAAGAGCGGAAGCGTTTCCGGCACGCTCCGCGTTTTGTGCCGGCCGGGCAGAGCACGCAGATGATTGTCGGCGCCACGTCCGATTCGGACAAAGACATACTCCGCCTCTCGTCCGCCCTCTATCAGCGTCCGACGATGAAGCGCGTGTACTACTCCGGTTTCATCCCCGTCAATGAATATGACAACCGGCTGCCGGCCCTGAAACAACCGCCGCTGGTGCGTGAGAACCGTCTTTATCAGGCGGACTGGCTGCTCCGCTTCTATCAGTTCAAGGTGGATGAGATCGTGAACGACGCCTATCCCGACCTGGACCTGGAGGTCGACCCGAAGCTCGGCTGGGCATTGCGTCATCCGGAACAGTTTCCGGTCGATATCAACAAGGCGGACTATGAGATGCTGCTCCGCGTGCCCGGTATCGGTGTGAAATCGGCAAAACTGATCGTTGTCTCCCGCCGTTATTCCCGCTTAGGGACGGAACAGTTGAAGAAGATCGGTGTCGTGATGAAGAAAGCCCAGTATTTCATCACCTGCCACGAGTTGCCGATACGGACAATCAACGAAGTGTCGCCCGAAGCCGTCCGCCAACTCCTTGTCCGGAAAGCGGGACGGAAGAAGACGGACGACCGCCAGCTTATCCTTCAATTCCAGGATGAATCATGACAATCTTTGTGTACGATAAAACATTCGAAGGGCTGCTCACTGCCGTCTTCGATGCCTATTCCCGCCGCAGTTTCCCGGATCTGTTGCTGGCGGAGGGAGAGCCTTTTCCCTTGTTCTACGATGAGGCGGTGACAATCTATACGGACGATGTCAAGGTCGACCGCGTCTGGAAAGGGTTGCAAAAGAAGATATCCGCGACAGCCTTGTCCGTGATAACCGTCACGTGGCTGTCCGAATTGCCACAAGCGGACCTGCTGCTTTTCCGCTATATCCGGAAGGCGATCGACGCTCCCCGCACGATAGAGCTGAACTTTGGCGATCCCGATGTGTTGGAAGTCTCTAAAATATGGAAGAAGGTGACGAACGAGCGTCATCGTGTCATACAGTTCCTGCGTTTCCAGAAGGCGGCGGACGGCACTTTCTTTGCTGCCGTCAAGCCGATATACAACGTCCTTCCGCTTACGCTCAGCCACCTGACGGACCGCTTTGCCGACCAGTGCTGGCTGCTTTACGACCTGCAACGCGAATATGGCTACTATTACGACGGGAAGGAAACGACGGAAGTGCGCTTTGAAGAGAAAGAAGCCCACCTGCTTTCCGGCTTGCTCAGCGAGGAACTTATGGATGCCGACGAAAAACTCTTCCAGCAGATGTGGAAAACCTACTTCAAATCCATCGCCATCAAGGAGCGCCTCAACCCGAAACTCCACCGTCAAAACATGCCCGCCCGCTTCTGGAAGTATATGCCGGAGAAGCTATAAGCAGCGTCCCTGCCGGATACAGTCCAGGGCAAATTCCAACTGTGTGTCTCGTCCTTCCATATAATCCGATACCGTTTGCTTGACGATATAGTCGGGTTCGATGCCTATTCCTTCCAGCGGAAAGCCTTTCGAGGAAACATCGGGAGGTGCGGTTGAGATGCGGAAGCAGGTGCCATGGGAACTTTTGAATACCTGCGGGTTGTTTCCCGTATCTCCGCCGGTTGGCTCACCAATCAGGAGGGCGTTGCCGCTCTCCTTCATATCCAGAACGAAACTTTCGGCGGCGGAGAAGGTGAATGTGCTTGTTAATAAAATTACTTTGCCCTGGTAAGCATCTTCCTTTGGAATCATCGGGTCATGGTCCAGGCAGTGAGGTTGTTCTTTGCGTATCAGGTAGCGGCAAAGATCCCGTCCGTTATTACTGTTCCCTCCCCCATTCCGGCGGACGTCGACAATCAGGTAAGGCAAGTGTCTTACCTTCGGGTAATCTTTTTCGAAACTCTCCATTACACCGTTCATCATAGTATTTATCTTCAGAAGTCCGATGCTGTCGTTAAGTATCTCCCAGGATGTTTCCTGCTGTCGGGTGAACGGTGACTGGTCTTGCGGTTGTAAGGCGAGTTGCACGTCAAGCGTATCGTTTCCCCGGCAGACGGTGTATGTCTTGTTTGTCTCCGTATAGCTTTTGAAGAGGCTGCGGGCTGTGAAGAAACGTCTGTATTCGGGAGTCGAAGCTGGTATGTACTTCTCATTTTGGTCCATCCACTCCTTGATTGGTATTCCGTTGACGGCAATTATCCGGTCTTTGTCGTTAAATCCTGACCGTTGTAAATAGGTATCCGGTTTATCTACGAAGAGCGTATCATTGATATAAGCCGGGAAAGCTCCGTTTCTGTACTCATTGAAGTATACGTTTGCGTGTCCCACTTGCAAAGCCGCGAAGTATTCACACAGCGTTTTCCCATATTCTTCTCCGGTGGATAGCTTACCGACCCGTTCGGCATAGGAGGCGGAAAGAGCGTCGATATCTATATGTTTGGATTTATATAGAGAGTAGTTTTCTTTTACTATCTGGCTGATCTCGGCGAAGTCTTCTGAATACTGGTCAGGAGAAAGTGGCAGTTCGGACATGTAATGCCTTTCTATTTCCACCTTGGAAGAATAGAAATACTTGGCGTAAACGACCAGTCCGATAAAGGCCAGACCTATAAGGATAACAATAACTGCTACTATTCGACCGATGAGTTTTAGTGCTTTCATAAGATATTATATTGCATGAATTTCAGCAAATGTAGCGGTTTGTTCATTCCTCTGCAACAAACCGCTAATCTTTTCATTGCTATCAGCAATTTTATCCGAATTGACAAATTGCTGCTTCTTTCGTGATATTGCTGTCTAAACAGCGTGTTAAAAAATATTACCCGCCATAGTAAAAGCATTTACATGGGGTAGTAATCCCAATTAGATGCAATAGCAGTATCTTTTTGATACTTGGATGTCGCCGGGAAGCGATGCCTATTCCTTTCAAAAGCGATGCCTACCTTTTCCGAAAGCGATGCCTACCCTTTCCGGAAAAGCTGCCGACGTTTTCTTCAGAAGGCCGGCAGTTCTTTTTCCAGATATTCGGCAGTGACGGAACGACTGCATGAGAGCATCTCCCGGGGAGTGCCGGAGTACAGCAGTTCACCGCCCATTTGTCCGCCTCCGGGGCCTAACTCGATGACATAGTCGGCTGCTTTCAAGACGTCCAGGTTGTGCTCTATCAGGAAGACGGAGTTGCCCTGTTCGACCATCGAATCGAAGAGGCCGATGATCTGGCGGATGTCTTTAACGTGAAGGCCGTCGGTGGGTTCGTCCAGGATAAATATCTTGCCGTTGCTGTCCAGGTAGGAGGCCAGCTTGACGCGCTGCAATTCTCCGCCGGAGAGGGTGGAGAGGGCCTGGTTGAGATGCAGGTAGCCCAGTCCGACTTGCATCAGGGGGCGTAGTTTCTGCTCGATCCCGGTCCCGGCGAAACGTAGGGAGGCTTTCCGTACGGTCAGGTCCATCACTTCGGCGATATTCAGTCCGTCTACTTTGTACTGAAGGGCTTCCGGTGAATAGCGCAAGCCGCCGCAGGCTTCACAGACAGTTTCTATTGAATCCATAAAGGCCATGTCCGAGACGATGACGCCTTTCCCTCCGCATACCGGACAGCCTCCTTTTCCGTTAAAGGTGAACATGCTGAGTCCGGCTTTGCTCTTCCGGGCGAATAGTTTGCGTATGTCGTCGGCCACGCCGATGTAGGTGGCAGGGGTCGAGCGCAGGCTGATTCCGATATTCTTCTGGCTGATGTAGATGACCTCTTCTTCACAGGTGTTACGAAAACATTCCATCAGGGAACTTTTCCCCGAACCGGCCACGCCCGCGATGACGGCGAAGACTCCTAAGGGGAAGCGGACGGTCAGGTCTTTCAGGTTATGTTCCTTTGCATGTTCGAGGGTAAACCAGCCGGAAGGGGTGCGGCTTTCCGCTTTCAGCGGTGACTTTTCCGCGATTATCAGTCCGGTCTGCGTGCCACTTTTCAGCAGTCCTTCGTAGCAGCCTTCATACAGGATGTTGCCGCCGTCCATACCGGAGCCGGGTCCCATGTCGACGATGTGGTCGGCTATCTGGATCATCTCCTTATGGTGTTCGACAAGGAGCACCGTGTTACCGTGGTCCCGCAGTTTCCGAACGGAGGCTTTCAACAGGCGGATGTCGTGGCTATGCAGACCGACACTGGGCTCGTCGAGCACATACAGCATGTCGCATAAGGCGGAGTTGATATACTTGGCGATCTTGCAACGCTGCGCCTCGCCGCCGGAAAGGGTTCCCATGTTGCGGTCGAGTGTGAGGTATCCTAAGCCGATTTCCTCGAGGGCGGACAGGCGGTTGGTGATGGCCTGTTTCAGGTCGCCGGCCAACGGGTCGTCGATATCCTGCAACCAGTTAAGGATGTCGGGAATGGCCAGGCGGGTGACTTCCGCAATATTCTTTCCTCCGATGCGGCAGGAGAGGACCGTCCGGGTCAGCCGCGTGCCTTCGCAATCCGGGCAGATGCCCATTGTCACCATGGGTTCCAGCAGCTTTTGATGCAGCTTCCCTTCTTCGGAATTGATGATACTGCGGTACATACGGTTGACTAATCCTTCGTACTTGGCGGTACGCGGCCAGTCGGCCGGCGGGTTCTTGAGCCGGATTTGTGGGGAATAGAGAAACAGTTGCAGCTCTTCCGGCGTGTAATCCTTAATCTTTTTGTCTAAGTCGAACAGTCCGCTACAAGCATAACGTATCCATCTCCATCCGCCACGATGGAAGGCCACGTAGTGGATCGTGTCTTCATCGTTCAGCGATTTGTTGAAGTCGACCAGCTTGTGGACATCCAGTTCGCGCACCTCGCCCAATCCGTCGCAACGTGGGCATCGCCCCTGCGGATGATTGAAAGAGAAGGTGTCGGAGTAGCCGACAAACGGTTTGCCGACCCGCGAGAACAGCAGGCGGAGCAGGGAATAGATGTCCGTATAGGTCCCGACTGTCGAACGGGCGTTCGGAGCGGGCTTCTTCTGGTCTATCACGATAGCTACCGGAAGATGCTCTATCCGGTCCACATGCGGCCGGCCGTATTTGGGCAGGTATTGCTGGACGAAGCTGGGAAACGTCTCGTTCAATTCCCGGCGTGAGCTGGCCGCGATCGTGTCTAATACTAAAGATGATTTCCCGGAACCGGAAACCCCGGTGAAGATGGTGATCTGCTTCTTGGGTATTTCCAGCGATATATGTTTGAGGTTGTTTTCGTAAGCGCCTGTGACTTTGATGTTTTCCATATCTGTTATTATTCTTTCTCGTCTGCATCCAAAAGTAATCATATAATTCGGAACCGGAAGCGGACGGGCACAAAAAAGGCTGACGAATCATATTCATCAGCCTCCCCTGTATTTTTGGATTAATAGTTAAAACATTCCTTTTTCTAAATCAGCTGCCTTTACACGGAAGATGTATCCGTTGCGCGAGAAGACTAATTCACCGTCTTCTTTCTTTTTCTGGTTTACTAATCGCTGGAAAGCGATGTTGGCACCTTTAACTATATTCTCTTCAAATTCTCTAACCTCTTGTTCACTCATGATGCTCAAGTTTTGTATAAATATCCGAATTATATATCTCTTTTTTATCACTCCTGAAACCTTTGGCGATTACTTCCATCGGCGACATAGAGTTGTCTGCAATCATCCAATAGTCACAAATGGGGATATATAGTTCAAAGAGATTGTGTATACCCGCTTCGTAACGACGACGGATAGTACTCTCCGGAATGTTATGCCCTCCGGCGGCCACTCTCATTTTCACTCGTTCCACTGCCAGATCCGGCGTATTCAGCCAGAAATACAACAGTGTTACATAATACCCTTCCCTTTGTGCTTCCCTGATCAGGTTTGCGCCTGAACGGGTAGCCAGTGTAGTTTCCATCGCAAATGTTTCGCCTGCGGCGATTAGTTCTTTAATGCGTTTATACATAATCCGACTGGCTTCTACGGCTACCGCGATACTATCAGCATTAAAAGGGGAAAGCCCCTTGGCAATCTCGTCGGAATTAACGAACTCTTTACATTTCAACATCTCCGGAAGAATTGTAAAGGAAGCTGTTGTTTTTCCTGCTCCGTTGCACCCCGATATTATGTATAGATATGGCACTACTTACTGTCTTTTGTTGGGGCAAATATAGAGAATAGTTTAATATGTTGGTTAATTTTATTCTCAAAAATAGTAAAAATGTGCAGAAAATGTACGCATAACCCTCCAGTTCGTTGTAAAAACAGGCGGTTTGGTGTAATTTAATGTCTTTGTCAACTGGCTGCAATATACCGTCATACACACAAAAGGTCGCTCATTATGCCGTCGGAAATGAAGATTCCTTCTTTCGAGAGGGTCAGGGTGTCGTTTTCGCGGATAATCAATCCCCGGCGCAGATAAACGGCGGCCTGGCGCTCGAGATAGGACTGTTTTTCTTCTCCGAACTGCTCCCGGATGTCGTCAAGGCGGATGCCCCACATGGTACGCAGTCCGGTAATGATGAAATCGTTGTACCGGGTGTTGAGGTCCAGCTTTTCTATCTCGACGTCGGGCGTACCGGCGGCGATCGCTTTCAGGTAGAGCGGGAGGGAGGAGATATTCCACTGCCGGCTTTCCCCGTTATAGGAATGGGCGGAGGGACCGATGCCCAGGTATTTCTTGCCTGTCCAGTAGGAACTGTTGTGACGGGAGAAGCAGCCGGGCCGTGCAAAATTGGAAATCTCGTAATGGAGGTAGCCGGCTTCAGTCAGCTTATTTATTAATGTAGAGAAAAGGGATACGCTCAGTTCTTCTTCCACCGGGATGACTTTTCCGGCTTCCAGCAGTTTGTAGAGGGCTGTCCCTTCTTCATATATTAAATGGTAAGCGGAGATGTGTGGAATGTCCAGCCGGATGGCTTCGTCCAGGTTGCTTTCCCATTCGTCCGGAGTCTGTCCCGGTAGGCCGTATATCAGGTCGATGCTGATATTCCGGATACCGTTCTCTTTGCAGAGGGCAACAGCACGGAGCGCCTGCTCGCGGTCGTGGCGGCGGTTCAGGAAGCGGAGGTCTCTCTCTTGAAAGCTCTGTACTCCCATGCTGACGCGGTTGAACGGAAGGTCGCGGAGAGAGGCTACATATTCCGGTGTCATGTCGTCCGGGTTGGCTTCAAGGGTGATTTCCCGGCAACCGGTCGTGTCGAACAGGCGGTTGGCCGCGTCGAATATCCGTTTGAAGTCGCCGGCTTGCAGTTGCGAAGGCGTGCCGCCCCCGAAATAAATCGTTTCGATCGGTTCCCGTCCGATGTATTCCTGCCGCAGCTCCATTTCCCGGATAACAGCATCGACATACGGTTCCCTGAACCTCATATCCGTGTTGGAAAAGAAGTCGCAATAAAGACACCGTTTGGCACAAAAGGGAATGTGAATGTATAAACCTGCCATCCTTTTAGATAATTGGTTGCAAATATAGGGATATTCCGGGTGCAGGGCAATACTAAAGTACTGATATAGTGTTTTTAGCTATCGAACTGCTAAACAACATAGTTCTCAAACACCGAGCCTTGAATTGCTTTTCTCCTTTACAATATCTAATTTGCGGTCCCGTGAATAAAGGGTTTGCGGGAGCAATCTTTATTGTTAAACACAAATTTATACCTTGATATCATGAAAGTATACCAAACAAACGAAATTAAGAACATCTCTATCTTGGGAAGTTCGGGCTCTGGGAAAACCACTCTCGCTGAAGCGATGCTTTACGAGGGTGGAGTTATAAAACGTCGCGGAAGTGTTGATTCCGGAAACACTGTGAGCGATTATTTCCCGGTTGAGAAGGAGTATGGTTACTCGGTGTTCTCGACCGTTTTCAGTGTAGAATGGCAGGATAGAAAGCTGAACTTTATTGATTGTCCGGGTTCGGATGATTTTGTCGGCGGGGCGGTTTCCGCTTTGAACGTGACAGATACCGCTCTGATGGTGCTGAACGCACAGTACGGAGTGGAAGTTGGAACAATCAACCAGTTCCGGTATACAGAACAATTCCATAAGCCGGTTATCTTCGTGGTAAACCAGTTGGATAACGACAAGGCTGATTATGACGGAACAATCTCTCAATTGCGTGACCAGTGGGGCGGCAAGATTGTTCCTATCCAGTATCCTGTATCTACGGGAGCATCTTTCAATGCAGTCGTAGACGTGCTGAAGATGAAGATGTATCGCTGGAAACCCGAAGGCGGTGTTCCTGAAGTACTGGACATCCCGGCGGAAGAAATGGATAAAGCGATGGAGCTTCACCGTGCATTGGTAGAGTCGGCCGCAGAGCACGACGATATGTTGATGGAGAAGTTCTTTGAAGAAGGTACATTGAGTGAAGACGATATGCGTGCCGGTATCCGTGCCGGATTGGTGATCCGTGGAATGTTTCCGGTATTCTGTGTGTGTGCAGGTCGCGATATGTGCGTGCGCCGTACGCTCGAGTTCCTGGGTAATGTTGTTCCGTGTACGGACAAAATGCCGCGCCCGGTTACAACTGAAGGAGTAGAAGTGACACCGGATTCTAACGGCCCGACAAGCCTGTTCTTCTTCAAAACGACCGTAGAGCCGCATATCGGCCAGGTTTCTTATTTTAAAGTGATATCAGGTAAGGTAAAAGAAGGTGACGATTTGCTGAACGCCGACCGTGGTTCGAAAGAACGTATCGCACAGCTGTTCTCGGTTGCCGGACAGACCCGTAACGAGGTGTCGGAAATGGTTGCCGGCGATATCGGAGCGACAGTGAAACTGAAAGAAGTACGCCGTGGTAATACCTTGAACGGCAAAGGATGTGACTATCGTTTCGACTTCATTAAATATCCCGAACCGAAGTTCCGTCGCGCTGTCAAGCCGGTGAATGAATCGGATGCGGAAAAGATGATGGAAATCCTGATGCGTATGCGTGAAGAAGATCCGACATGGGTAATCGAACAGTCCAAAGAGCTGAAGCAGACGATTATCTCCGGTCAGGGAGAATTCCACCTCCGCACATTGAAATGGAGAATCGAGAACAATGATAAATTGCCGATCGAGTTCTTCGAACCGAAGATCCCGTATCGTGAAACGATTACGAAAGCCGCCCGTGCAGACTACCGCCATAAGAAACAGTCCGGTGGTGCAGGCCAGTTCGGTGAAGTACATCTGATTGTCGAGCCTTATTACGAAGGCATGCCGGCACCGGATATGTATCGTTTCGGCGGACAAGAGTTTAAAATCAGCGTACGTGATACGCAAACAATAGATTTGGATTGGGGTGGAAAGCTGGTATTTATAAACAGTATCGTCGGTGGAGCCATCGATGCCCGTTTCCTCCCGGCTATCCTGAAAGGTATTATGGCCCGTATGGAGCAGGGACCGTTGACTGGTTCGTATGCCCGTGACGTGCGCATCATCGTTTACGACGGAAAGATGCACCCGGTAGACAGTAATGAAATTTCCTTCATGCTGGCCGGCCGTAATGCTTTCAGCACTGCCTTTAAAGAAGCCGGTCCCAAGATTCTGGAACCCGTTTATGATGTTGAGGTTTCAGTGCCGGCTGATTATCTGGGCGACGTGATGAGTGATTTACAGGGACGTCGCGCCATTATCATGGGTATGAATAGCGAAAAAGGCTACGAAAAGCTGTTGGCTAAAGTGCCTTTGAAAGAGATGTCTACGTACTCGACATCCTTAAGTTCCATCACAGGTGGACGCGCTTCGTTTACGATGAAGTTCTCCAGCTATGAACTGGTTCCGTCGGATGTTCAGGATAAGCTGTTAAAAGCTTACGAGGCAACTCAGGCAGAAGATTGATTTGGATTTTCTATAAATTGTATGAAGGCTGCCCCTGTGAAGGAGTGGCCTTCATTGTTTTTTAATAGCTCTGTTGTAGTGCTGTAACAGGAAGTGGCTTTTTTTGTATCGTGTTAATAAAGACAACATGAAACTAAGAAAATACTATCCAACTATTGTCCTGTCGGACATTCACCTGGGTTCCGAGCATTCCCGGACCGTGGAAGTGACTAATTTCCTTAAACACGTCAATTGTGACCGCTTGATACTGAATGGAGACATCATCGACGGCTGGCAGCTCCAAAAGCCTGGACGCCGTTGGAAACAACAGCATACCGATTTCTTCAAAGTCCTGATGAAGATGATGGAGAAGCAGGGGACGGAGATCATTTACGTTCGAGGCAACCACGACGACTTCCTGGATAACCTGGTTCCTTTCTCATTCTCGAATCTTATTATCGTAAAAGATTATATCCTGAACAGCCACGGAAAGCGTTACTTAGTGACGCACGGCGATATCTTCGATACGATCACGACCAATATGCGCTGGTTAGCTATGCTCGGCGATATGGGTTATACGTTCCTGCTCTGGCTGAATCGAATCTACAACCAGCGGAGGGAAAAGGCGGGAAAGCCTTACTTCTCACTTTCCCAACACGTCAAACACCGGGTGAAAAGTGCCGTTTCTTATATCTCCGACTTTGAGAAAGAACTGGTCAAGCTGGCCGAGGTGAAGAAGCTGGACGGTATTATTTGCGGACATATCCACCAGGCTGCAAATGTATGGTACGGCAATATCCATTACCTGAATTCCGGCGATTGGGTTGAAAGCCTTACGGCTCTTGTCGAGAATGAACAAGGTGAGTGGAATATTGTTTCTTATGATAAGGAAGAGTACGAATGGGAGGAAGCACAACCTGCCAATTTACATTATGCCGTAGTAATATGAAAATACTGTTTGTCATACAGGGTGAAGGGCGTGGTCATCTGACCCAGGCGCTTTCTCTTCGTCAGAAGTTAATAGGTGAAGGACATGAGATTGTGGGCGTTCTGGTAGGCAAAAGCCCGGTCCGCCGCCTTCCCGACTTTTTCTTTGAAAAGATTGAAGCTCCTGTCTATCTGTTTGAAAGCCCCAACTTCTTGCCTTCCGCAAAGAATAAACAGGTCAATTTGGCTAAGAGTGTGACTTATAATGTGCTCCGGTCACATCGGTATATGTCCGGCATCCGCTATATCAACCGGATGATAAAAGAGACCGAAGCGGATGTCGTCGTAAACTTCTACGAGCTGCTGACCGGACTGACTTATCTGTTTTTCCGTCCGAAAGCCCTGATGGTCTGTATTGCGCATCAGTATTTATTCCTGCATCCCGACTTTACTTTCCCGAAACAGAACCGGCTGTCGCTTGCCTCGTTAAAGTTCTTTACCCGGATTACGGCTATCGGAGCGGCGAAGAAACTGGCCCTGTCTTTCCGCAAAATGCGTGAAGTCCCGTCGGAAGGCATCGTCGTTGTCCCTCCTCTTTTGCGTAAAGAGGTTTTAGAAGTGACGCCGACGAATGGGGATTATTTGCATGGCTATCTGCTGAATAGCGGGTTTAGCGAAGAAATACGATCCTGGCACAAGGCCCATCCTGCCGTCAATTTGCATATATTCTGGGATAAAAAGGATGTCCGCCCCGAAGTAAAAGTGGATAATCACCTTTCTTTCCACCAATTAAACGACACCTTGTTTGTCCGCTATATGGCAGGCGCGAAAGCATACGCCACGACCGCCGGTTTCGAGTCTGTCTGCGAAGCCATGTATTTAGGCAAACCTGTCCTGATGGTCCCGACGCATATCGAACAGGCCTGTAACGCATTCGACGCCACTTTGTCCGGAGCAGGCGTCGTCTCGGAACAGTTTGACCTGGATGCTCTGCTCCGCTTTTCCCAAACTCATCAGCCGAATACCTCTTTCGCCCATTGGGTTAAACAGGCCGACTGGCTGATTTTGCGCGAATTCCGTACAGACGTGCTTCTGGAAGAAACTCCCTCTTCCTTCTGGCATCGCCTCTCGACAGGCTGGATTTACCGGCTGGGTAAATCGTTGCCGATTTGACGATAAATAGTTTGCCCGCGCTGGCTGATAGTCCACTGTCCGTCGACGAGGCGCAGGTTCTTTGTGTCGTCGTCTTCTACGTTCCAAGCATATCCGCCGGCCGGAAGCGAGCGTCTGTCCAATATCTCGTTCTTGTCCCCGGAAGAGAAAAACAATTCTACTTTGGAGGAGTCCGGACTGAAAACGATGAAAACGGACCGGTCGCCCTCGACCGCTTGCAGCCGTGTTCCCTTCTCGAAAATACGGATGCAATCCTGCAATACTTCGCTCCACTGGTAGCCAGCCGAGCCGATACAACCATGCTCGTCCCGGTCGCCTCCGACTTTCTCCCTCTCTTTAGGTACGACAACAATCTTTTGCGCACTCATCCCGAAGCTATATTTCCCCTGGAAATAGACAGTCGCCGTGTCGTCGAGCAAAATCCCGTCCGTTACTTCTCTTTTGGCGTCCAGCGTGCTGAAAGACAGGGTGTCGCCTTCCCCTGATACGATCGTCAGCGTGTTCATCGTTGCATCGGTAATGACACCTTTGACTTCCGATATCCCGGGTGAACAGGAAAAGGCAATACCTGCACAGAGGGCTATTCCGGCCCACTTTGATTTATTCATATACTTGTTCGCTTATTTGAAATAGTACAGGAAGATCGCAATGCCTTCCATCGCTTTCTTCGGCTGGTCCTTGATTTCGATGGCAAATTTAATCTCCGCCTTGGCAACACCGCGGAGGTCGGATAACGTCTGGAGCTTGGCGGTCAGGCGGATACTCTGGCCGGTCAGGACAGGCTGGCCGAACTTCATCTTGTCCATGCCGTAATTAATCATCATCTTCAGGTTATTCACCTCGATAATCTGGTCCCATAAGTGTGGAAGCAGCGACAATGTCAGATAGCCATGAGCAATTGTGCTGTGAAACGGACTTTCCACTTTGGCGCGTTCTGCATCGACATGAATCCACTGGTGATCCAGCGTGGCGTCGGCAAAAAGGTTGATACGTTCCTGTGTCAATTCGATATAATCGGATGTCCCGATCTGCTGGCCTACCAGCTTTTCAAAGTCTGCATACGAGTTGATAACTACTTTTCCCATTATTCTTTTGTTTAGTAAATTACAATCTTATCGGTTCTCTTGGGTGCCACTGCCGTAAGTTTTTACCGGCAGTAACAAAATGCTCCTGCAATTTTCGCGATAATTCCTGGAATAAACAAATATTTTGGCAAGATTGGATAACGCGCAGTCCATATAGATTGTCTATATTTGTTGAGTCGGGGAGGAAATGTAAGCTTGCCTCGGGTTGAACAAAAAGGCGCTTAATTGCGTCTGTGTCCTGGCGGGCTTGCCCCGCCATCTCATCCTAATCACTGTAAATTAATTTAGGATAAGGTTGCGGGTCAAGCCCGCAATGACACACTATGGCGTCGGAGATTATTCTTTTATTCACTCTTTATCAATATCATAGGGACACCATAATCCGGCGCTGGCCGAAATGATTAGCGCCGGATTATCTCTCCCAAAGAAGGGAGAGCGCAATTCCAAGCGCATGTCTTGATATCTATGTGATCAGTTGATGTTTGTCAACGGCGGCAAAGATAAATAAACTTTGCAAATAGAGGAATAAAAAAGGAGAAAAGAAACCGGTTCAAGAATAATGTTTATCTTTGTGTGGTAGTAAATCAAAACAAACACATAAAAAGAAGATTATGAAAAACAGTGTGGTACGACAAATAAAGACGAAAGAAGATGTGAAAGCCTTTTTCCAGAAGAAAATGGATGACAAAAAGGCGTGGATGGATTTTGTTAGAAAAGGACGTTCTTCGGAATTAGAGAAAAGAGAGATAAAAGTAGCGACCTTGGACAAGGTTTTCAAGGTTTAGTATGTTGTATTCCATTATTTCCATCTCTAAGGATTCTCCCTATGAAGTATATGAGTTGGATGAAAATACACGACAAACACCAAGCCGCAAGAGACCGCAAGTTTAAAATATGGTTTAATCGTTATGCAGAAATTAATTCGTTTGAACTTTTCCCTGCAGAGATACAAGTCGACGAGTGCTCCTACTATATAGCAGTTATTGTCAGCAAGGAGTATGGCGATATAGGGAAAGTTCGGGATGTTTTTAATTCTAAAGTACAGGAGCTAAAGTCAAAGATAGGTGGTATATAACCTTTATCATAAGGATATACCACCTATCTTTTTTTATGCAAAGAACAATATCAACAACTGCGCCGTCAGCACCCTGAGGAACATGGTCAACGGGTAGACGGTGGCGTAGCCGACAGACGGGGCGTCGTTTCCGGCCGTCGCGTTCGAATAGGCCAGTGCAGGCGGGTCGGTCGTACTGCCGGCGATAAGTCCCATCAGCGTAAAGTAGTTGACCTTGCAGAAGTAACGTCCGATACAGCCAATGATCATCAGCGGAACAAACGTGATGATGAAGCCGTAGCCGATCCAGGCGAAACCGCCATTGTTCACGATCGTATCGACAAAGCCGTCACCGGCGCTGATCCCCACACAGGCAAGGAACAGGGTGATACCGATCTCGCGCAACATCAGGTTCGCACTCTGTGTCGTATAGGTTATCAGTTTATAGTGGTAACCGAAACGGCTGACCAGGATAGCCACGATCAGCGGACCTCCCGCCAGCCCTAACTTGACCGGCTGCGGAATACCGGGGAAAGTGATAGGAATGCTTCCTAAGATGATACCTAATGCGATACCGACAAAGATCGTGATCAGGTTCGGCTCGTTCAGGCGTTTCATAGAATTGCCCAAAACCTTCTCGACATTGGATATTGCCGTTTCGGTACCGACAACATTCACACGGTCGCCCACTTGCAGGGTCAGCCCCGGCTTGGCGACCAGGTCGACACCGGCACGGTTGATACGGGTGATATTGATACCGTAGAGTTTGCGCAGCTTCAACTGTCCCAGGCGCTTGCCGTTCAGTTCCGGCTTCGTGATCAGGATGCGGCGGTTGATGAACTGGCTTTCCATACGGATCCACTGCTTACGCTCCATGTCGATCTCCTCGCCGATAAAAGTCTTGATCGTTTCGGCATCCGCCTCGGTCGTGATCACAAAGACTTTGTCGTTCTCTTGCAGGACTGTGTTCGCGGAAGCAATCTCGATCTGTTTATTGCTGTCGCGCCAGATACGCGAGATCACGAAGTCGCGGTGCTCCAAGAGGTTCGACAGTCCGGCAACGGTCTTATTGAAGATAGCCGGGTTCTTGACCACCAGCGAAATAGGTTTCGCCTCATTGGTATGGGAGGCGTCTTCACTGTTCAGTTGCTCGTTTTCCTTATCGAAGCTCACACGGAAGATATATTTAATCAGAATGATAGACAATATAATACCGATCACACCCAACGGATAAGCAACGGCATATCCCAATGCGATCGTATTGTCGGCCACTCCGTGCATATCGGAATAGGCCTGCTGGGCGGCACCCAGCCCCGGTGTATTCGTCACTGCCCCGGACAAGATACCCACCATCGTAGGCATCGGAACGCCGGTTACATAATGCAGGATGATAGCGGTCGTCACGCCGAGAAAGACGATACCGCACGCCAGCATGTTCAGCGTGATCCCCCCCTGCTTAAAGGAAGAGAAGAACCCCGGCCCGACCTGCATACCTACGGAATAGACGAAGAGTATCAGTCCGAACTCCTTGAAAAAGTGAATCACGTTGTGGTTGATAGTAAAACCGAAGTGCCCTAAAACGATCCCCACAAATAACACCAGAGTAATTCCTAAAGAGACGCCGAAGACCTTAATCTTACCCAACTGTATGCCCGCAGCGATCACAAAGGAAAGTAGAAGTATGGAGTGGCCGATGCCTTCGCCCCATAACAAATCATTGATCCAATTCATAATTTACGTGTAGTTATAATCTTAATTCGCCTTAAAGGCAGCAAAGGTAGATATTTAGTTTGTGTTTAACAACATAAATTGTATCTTTACCCGCCAAATAATTTAAAAGATGAGAAAGAGCTATTATATCCTATTGGGCTTGCTGGCCTGCCTGTCGCCAGCCTTCGGACAGAGCGATGCGGACACCGTTACATCCGCATCGGAACAGGTTCCGGCAAAGATCGTAACCATTAATACAAGTGCCGGGACGATGAAAGCAAAGTTGTATGACGACGTCCCCAACCACGTCCGTACCTTCATCGACCGGGCCAAACGGGGCGAGTTTGACGGGACGCTGTTCACCCGCGTGCTCCCCGAATTTATGATACAGGGAGGCGCTCCCGACTCGCGCAACGCTCCTGCCGGTGCCCGCTGCGGTTTCGGCGACCGAAACGCAGAGATCATGCCGGAGATGAAACCCCACCGTTTC
>URZO01000085.1 GCA_900552465.1 uncultured Parabacteroides sp.
GCGTAAAAGTGGGAGAGTAGATAGCCGCCGTTTTAAAAGCGAAAGCGATGTGAAAAGGAGTTGGTTCTTTTTGAACTGACTCCTTTTTCTGTTTAAAAGAGGTATAAAATATCTTTTTTATTTAGATGGAATGACTCAGTCCTTTAAGTAAGTTCTAATTTGATAACCTCACCATAGGAAGGCACATTTTTGAAGGCGTCTTTCAGAGCGTATTCTCCGTTATAGACACGGGCGCACGTTAAAACGCCGCCGTGTGCAAAAAGACATACTTTCTGCAATCCGCTTTTCCTTAATTCGTCCAGGAAGGAACTGACCCGGTTATATTGATCCTGCAGAGACTCACCGGAAGGAGCCGGAATGTTGATCCAGTCTTCAAACCAATCTTTAGACCGGGGATCGGATGATAACTCTTCCCAGGATTTCATTTCCCATTCTCCGAAGTTGATCTCCTTGATACGGTTTTCCCTTTCCGCATCCGGATAACCGCAATAGGTTGCCAGGCGGACGCAGCGTGTAAGCGGGCTGCACCATACTTTGTCAAATCTATGTCCGGATAGCGTCTCTTTTACGACTTGGGCCTCTTCTTCAAAAGAGGAACGGAGCGGAACGTCTGTTTGTCCGTAAGCATAGCCTGCGGGAACATCGACGGATGTGTGTCTGACCAGGTAGATTTCCATGTTATATCGTTTTATATCATTGTTGTATAAATAATAGCGATTCCTAAATAGAAGCTCAGTTCGCAGAGCAGGAATGTGGCTCCGCAACAATCACCCGTATAGCCTTGTATCTTCTTTTTCATCAGGGAGGTGAGCAGGTAGAAGGTAAGGACTGGCAACAGGCCGGCCAGGAAATAGACCGGTTCGGGAAGCCAGAAGATGGGGATCAGGGCGGTGAACAGGCAAAACGTATATTCGCCCGTCGACATCCGGCTGTAGACCGTTTTGTTTTTAGCTTCCTCTTCTTTGCGCGCATAGGGCAGCCGGTTGATAATCATTCCAGCTACACCTTTTGAAAACGGGTCTCCGGCCAGTATGGCGCTTCCGGCAATTGCCAGTGGCAAACTGCTCAGTAAGGTATACAAGAGCCCGAAATAGAGGATCAATCCAATCACTCCGTAACTGCCGATATGCGAATCTTTCATAATCGAAAGAACACGTTCGCGGGAAGTTCCTCCCCCAAAGCCATCGAAGAAATCAGCAAGTCCATCTTCATGTAGGCAGCCGGTTATTAGCAGGCGGGTGATGATAGTCAAAAGTACGGCAACACTTGCCGGGAGTATCAGCGAAGCGGCATAGAGCACGATCACGGAAAACCCTGCAGTCAGCCAACCGACCAAAGCCCAACGGCTGACAACATTCTTGAAATATTCCGAAGGCACTTCAGCCAGTCGCCAGAACGGTAACCGGGTGAAGAAGATAAAGGCGGCAAGGATACGGAGCATACGATTAATTGATAATTGAAAGTTGAAAATTAGTGCATTAGAAATACTTGGTGATTTCAGCTTGTTTGAAGCTGTGCATTTCGTTGATCATGCGGACTGCCGACTCGACAATCGGATAGGCGCATACGGAACCGGAACCTTCGCCTAAGCGCAGGCCGAGGTTCAGAAGCGGCTTTGCCTGCAGGACATTCAATACGCGTTTATGCCCGGCTTCGTCACCGCAATGCCCGAATATGCAATAGGGCAGTATCTCAGGATAAAGGCGGGAGGCAGCCAGCACGCAGTTTGTCATGATAAAGCCATCAACCAGAATGATCATCTTCAACTCGGCTGCACGGAGCATGCCGCCAACCGCCATGACCATCTCGTATCCTCCGAAATAGCGGATTACATCCAACGGGCTATTGTCACCCTTGTAGTTGTCAAGCGCACTTTTTAATACATTATATTTATGTCTCACTCCCTCGTTATCCAGGCCACTGCCGGCTCCAACGCAGTCAATGAGAGGAATCCCTGTCAGGCAGGTCATCCACATGCTGGAAGCAGCCGTATTCCCGATTCCCATCTCTCCGAAACTGATTACATTACATCCTTCGTCATGGCAATCCGTCACAATGTCGGCCCCGTATTGGAGAGCCAGTTCCATTTCTTCCTGTGTCATGGCCGCTTCGTGAAGGAAGTTACGGGTTCCTTTCCGGATTTTGCGGTCGATCAGTTGCGGGATAGGCGGGAAGTCGAAATCTACGCCTCCGTCTATGATCTTAATTTCGAAACCATGCTGTCGGGAAAGGAAGCAAACGCCTGCGCCCCCATTCAGAAAATTATGGATTACCTGCCGGGTGACTTCTTTAGGGGATTTGCTGACTCCTTCATCGGCAATGCCGTGATCGGAGGCATAGATTACGTTGACCGGATGATTCAGCGTGGGAGACAGTGTCTGCTGGATCAGACCGATTTGCATGGCAATTTCCTCGAGCGTACCCAGTGATCCTTTGGGTTTTGTCAGATTATCGATTTTATCCTGCAGAGCTGTGGTGAGGGCGGTGTCAGGCTTTTGAATGTTGAAAGAGATCATTGTTGTATAGTGTTTTATTATTTTACTTTCATGGGAATACCGCTGACCATCAGGACGACTTCATCGGCGCGGGATGCGATGTATTGGTTCAGCCAGCCCTGCAGGTCTGTGAACTTCCGCTGTACGGCATCCGGCGATACGCCTCCCAATCCGATTTCATTCGTGACGAATATCAGGTAAGCATCCTGTGACGTGAACTTATTGAATTCTTCTTTCAGTTCGTCCAGCGAACGCTTGGTGTCGCCGTCACTGTCGAAAAAAAAGTTCGTACCCCAAAGGGTGACGCAGTCGATCACGACGACACGCCCGTTCAGGTCGTGGCGGCTCAGGTATTTTTCTTCCTCGATGTTTGTCCATTCCGGTCCTCGGTCGGCCTGATGCCGGAGCACACGCTGGCGGAATTCATCATCCCAGACGCGCGCCGTTGCTAAATAGACGGGATTGGGCGCCAACGACAATGCGAGCCGTTCGGCATATTTGCTTTTTCCGGAACGCTGTCCGCCTGTCACCAAAACGATATGCTTGTCTGCCATTCTTTTTTATTCTCCTTTCGGTTTATTGCGTGATGCTGCGCGTTTGGCTTTATTTGCCGGATTGTTTTTACTTGTCTTGCGCAAAGCGGCCGATTTAGGAGACGCTGCCAGACGTTGTGCAACAGCCGAGCGTCCTAATGACTTCCCGAATTTGGGCTGCAAGGCTTCTTTCAGGTCTTTATCCAAGCCGGCAGCCTTTGTTTCTTTTTTAGGCTTTTCTCCGTCACGTGCGGCATGGCGTGCAGCAGCATATTTGTTGTATTTTACATATTTCCCAGGCCGGGGCCCTTTCGAACCGTTCGGTTTCGAAGTGTTTTTCTTTTCCGTTGTAGTCGCCTGAGGTTGTTCTTTCTTTACTTTTTTCTCTGGGCTGCCGAACACCAGTTCCTGGGCTTTGCCACGTGCCACACGGGCATGGTCGGAGGCGTGTTTGCCGATTTGTACCCGGAGGTCGTCCAGCATGACGATGTCATCCTCGGTTACTTTCTGTCCGACATGAGGCAGACTGCCGTTTACGGTCACGCGTCCTTCCTCGATGAATTTGTCTGCTTCCCTGCGGGAACAAAGGCCGGAGTCGCTGATGAGTTTATTTAATCTTACTTCCATTATATGTGCGTATTATTTAGTGTATAATCGTTGATACCAAACAAACAATCAGTCCCATTGCAAGTTCTGTATTGCTGTTTATATTGATAGCAATTAACATGTCTTCGGTTGTAAAAGGCCGTTCGTTCGTCCCGATATAAGGTTTTTCGACCGGTTTCCCGAAGTAATCGTGCGTTCCTCCGAACCGGCAGTTTAGGATCGCCGCAAGAGCCGATTCCGGATAGCCGGAGTTGGGACTGGCATGTGCGGGGCCGAAGCGTTTGACGAATCCCTGTTTATTCAGATTGCCGGAAACAGCCAGCATCAGCCAGGCGGTCAGCCGGGCGGGAATGTAGTTGGTCAGATCGTCGAGCCTTGCGGCTATCTGCCCGAATTCGAAATAACGATCGTTTTTATAACCGATCATCGAGTCGAGCGTATTCACCATCTTATAGGCCATCATGCCGGGAAGCCCGAGAAGGGCGAACCAGAACATCGGGGCTATCACGCCGTCGCTCAGGTTCTCGGCAAGCGTTTCCAAGGCTGCCGCCCGTATCTCTTGAGGGGAAAGTCCGGATGTGTCACGCCCGACAATCCTTCCGACCTGTTTGCGTCCTTCTTCCGTACTGCGGTCTACTGCCTCAAAAACAGCCTTGACCTCTTTTATAAGCGTTTTCCCCGCTAAGCAATAGAACACACCGATACCGACCAAAAGGGAGGAAAGCGGCGGATAAAAATATCCGGCCAGATGCAAGATGCGTTCACAAAGCAGATAAGTACCGATGACCAGCACAAGCGCCATGATTCCCCCTTTCAAAGCCCGGTTATCTCCCTTGTTCATTGTCTTTTCGCCCAGGGAAATCACTTTCCCGAAGCCGACAACCGGGTGTGGCCATCCTTCTGGGTCGCCAAGCAGGCGATCGGCCAGCCAGCCGCCTATAAAAGGGACGACCTTTGCCATATAGAATGATTGATGAATCCAGTAATACATAATAGCTACAAAGGTAAAAAATATAATTTTACTATTGTGTCATTTTGTAATTAGCATACCGGGTATTTCGGATTTATACCCCATCTATTCGGAATTACTATGGCGGGTAATATATTTTAACATACTAAAGCGATATGCGTAACTGACATTCGGCTATCAATATGTCAATGAAGGAAGTTCTGATTTTTCTCAAATTGTATCCTGATTTCTTTTGCGGATTCGTGCAAATTCCTACCTTTGTTGTATGCTTAGAATTGTAACACATATTGAACGTTTGCTTTTGGTGCATGATTGTGTGATTGTACCGAAGTTCGGAGGTTTTGTCCTGCAGACCGTTCCGGCCATGCAGCAAGTGGATGAACATACGTTTCGCCCTTTGCGGAAAGAGATCGGTTTCAATATGACGCTGCAACATAACGACGGGCTTCTGCCAGAGTCGTATATGCAGATGCACGAGGTCAATTATCGCCAGGCGCAGTTGATGCTGGAAGAGGATGTGGAGGATATGAAAAAGACCTTGCAGCAGTACAAGAAACTGTCGATGGGTGTATTAGGTTCGTTCAGCATCGGAGAAGAAGGACAGATGATTTTCCATCCGGGCGAAACTGAGTTGTTTAGTGTCGGCTCGTATGGTCTGCCGGTTTTCCATTTCCCGGCTTTGGCCCCGTTACAGGCAGAGCGGGAAGAAGTCGTGCTTCTTACGCATAAAAAAGAAAAGAAAGATACCGTTTATATTCCGGTCAATCGCCGGTTGATACGCACTGCTGTCGCTTCTGTTGCCGCAGTTGCTTTGTTCCTGCTTGTTTCCACACCAGTGAAGGATGTCAACCAGGATGCTTATACAGCCAGCTTCGTTCCGACGGAGATGGTTTCGCAAAAGCCGGTTCTTGCTGAAAAAGTTACAATAGAAAGTGTTCAGGAAAACGTCGTGCCGGAGGTGGAAGTTAAGACTGTCGCGCCTGCTCCCAAACTCGAATCGGTTGCGGCTAAACCTGCTGTTGCACAACCTGCTGTTGCAAAGAAAGAAGTGAAGGTCAATCCTAAGATGTATCATATCGTAATTGCCAGTTTCCCTTCGGAAGCACAGGCTGACGAATTTATTGCCGGCGTAGACCGGGGGGAATGTAAGCATGTCAGCAAAGTGGTTCGTGATGGGAAGTATCGTATCTATGCCGACAAGTTTGACAACCGGGCAGATGCGGAAACTTATATGGCGACTCTTCGCAGTAATCCGAAGTATAAGGATGCATGGCTGTTTATCAGTCGTTGATTTCCAATTTTCATTTCCACATAAAAAGCTATAAACACGTCCGGGCGAAAATAAAATTTCCTTCGGGTGAAAAGTTATTTTCTACCGAAGGAAATTAAAAAACGTCCGGACAGGTTTTCGTTATTATTGTTTTCTACTCTTTTTCTTCTTCATTTTTTTGTTTCCGTTTCTTCTTGAGCCGACCTGCTTTTCGCAAGGCTTGGTCCAGAATGTATTGTATCTGGCCGTTGGTGCTGCGAAACTCATCTGCAGCCCAGGCTTCGATCGCTTCCATCATCTCTGCGTCTACACGCAGGATAAAGCTCTTGACCGTATTCCCATTTTCCTTTTTGGCCATATTAGTATTACAGTGTCATAAATGTTCCTGCATGTCTTCCTAAAAATACCGGCAGGAAGTGTTCAGTCGAATAATCACCAATCCTGGCAACTTAGTGTCGTTTGGACTCTTTGTAAGTGCATTCATAATGATTAGTAATTGATATTATTTTGATATCACAAAGTAAAGCAATGTTTCGGATGTTTGCAAATAAATTATGAACTTTTTATAAGCAGATATATAAAATATTCTATAGCTTTGTCTACTCAAAAAATACACGATTGGAATTTCAGCTCGACACAGATAATAAGGAGTTTCAGGATGCTTTGCAACTGATCACTCACACGCGGCAGTCTGTCTTCCTGACGGGGAAGGCCGGAACGGGTAAGTCTACGTTCCTGAAGTATATTTGCGGGCATACGAAAAAGAAATATGTCGTATTGGCGCCGACGGGGATCGCTGCGATTAATGCGGAAGGAGTGACGCTTCACTCGTTCTTTAAATTGCCGTTCCGTCCGATGCTTCCCGATGATCCGGATTTGAGCCTGAAGAATGGGCGTATCTTCGAATTTTTCAAATACACGAAGAAACATCGTAAGTTGATCGAAGAAGTCGAACTGATCATAATCGACGAGATTTCGATGGTCAGGGCCGATATTATTGATTGTGTCGACCGCGTTCTGCGGGTCTTTTCCGGTAATATGCGTCTGCCGTTCGGAGGGAAACAGCTATTGTTTGTCGGCGATGTTTTCCAGTTGGAACCGGTTGTCCCTTCCGACCAGAAAGAGATATTAAGTCTTTTCTATGCCAGTCCGTTCTTTTTCTCAGCTCGTGTATTTAAGGATATTAATCTGGTTCCGATCGAATTGCAGAAGGTTTACCGGCAGACTGATCCGGTCTTCATCAATATTCTGGACCGTATCCGTAATAATGCCGCCCGGAGACAGGAACTGGACACCTTGAATGCCCGTTATTTTCCTGATTTTACTCCCCGTAACGAGGATATGTATATCACGCTTGCGACCCGCCGTGACCAGGTGGATTTCATCAATGAGCGGAAACTGGCGGAACTTCCGGGAGAAGAGTTTATCTCCAGGGGAAAGATCGAAGGAGATTTCCCGGAATCGTCGTTGCCGACGCAGTTGAATCTTTCCATTAAGGAACAAGCGCAGGTTATCTTTATCGATAACGACTACGAGCGGCGTTGGGTGAACGGGACGATCGGCATGGTGTCCGGAATAGATGAGAACGGGAATGTCTTTGTCCTGCTTGAAGACGGAAGGGAATATCTGGTGGAACCGACTTCCTGGCGCAACTATAAATATAAGTACAACGAGAAGGAGAAAAAGGTAGAAGAAGAAATTGTCGGCACTTTCGAGCAGTTGCCGATCCGCCTGGCATGGGCGATAACCGTGCATA
This sequence comes from uncultured Parabacteroides sp., assembly GCA_900552465.1. GTDB lineage: Bacteria > Bacteroidota > Bacteroidia > Bacteroidales > Tannerellaceae > Parabacteroides. The sequence continues at coordinate 7,631 of URZO01000085.1, forward strand.
AAAGCCAGGGGCTTACTTTCAGCCGGGTTGTCGTGGATCTGACCGGAGGCGTTTTTGCCGGTGGACAGACCTATGTGGCTTTGAGCCGTTGTACGTCTTTGGACGGCCTGGTGCTGAAAAGCCGGATTTCGTCTCATGATATATTTGTGCGGAAAGAGATCGTCCAGTTCAGCCAAATGTTTAATGACCGGCAGTTAATAGAGAAAAGTCTGCAGGAAAGCGAAGCTGAATTACTATATGCCCGTGCCGTGCACAGCTTTAAATCAGGAAATATAAAAGATGCTGTCGAAGCGTTTGCCGCCGCTGTCGGCAAGCGGAACGAACTGGGCAAACCGGAGGTGCAGCGCCTGCTCCGCATGAAGCTGCAAACGATGAATACGCAACAGGCACAAATCAAGAAACTCCGGGAGGAGCTATACGCCCAGCGTGAAGTGCAGAAAGAATATGCCCACGAATATTACCTGATGGGAAATGAATGTATAACGAAAGCCCACGATCCGAACGCTGCTATCCGTTCTTTCGATAAAGCGCTCAGACTTTATCCCGAATATGTGGATGCCTGGGTGCGCAAGGGAGTGACGTTGCTCGATCTGGGGGACGGTTTCCAGGCGGTCACCTGCCTGAATGAAGCGGTGCGTTTGAACCCGAAATCGTTTAAGGCCCGTTATAATCGGGGAAAATCTTATCTCCAATTAAAATATTATGATGAAGCCGTTTCTGATTTTATGAAAGCCGTTGATCTTAAGCCTAAACATGCTGCAGCGCATGAATATCTTGCCGAGTCTTTTCTGCATATAGGAGAGGTGGAACTGGCAAAACAACATCAAGACATAGCGGATAGCCTTCGGGACGGTGAAGATCGTTAACGTATTGTCTCTAAAAATATACAGAAATGTAATAATAAGATTGTATATTTGTGGCGTAATGTTAAAAGATATAGGGGGTTAAATTAAAAAAGCGAATTTCTATATGAAAAAAAGTTATCTGCTGTCTTTGTTTTTATTGATCTGTATGGGTGTTTCCGTACAGGCTCAGGTGACAACTTCTGCTTTGAGTGGAAAGGTTATCGATGATCAGAATGAAAGTATTATTGGTGCAACTGTGGTGGCGGTACATGAGCCGTCGGGAACGATGTACGGTGCAGTGACAAATGTGGACGGCCGTTATACAATACAAGGTATGCGTACCGGTGGTCCGTATAAAGTAGAAATTTCTTATGTCGGTTATCAGAAAGATGTTTTTACAGATATCAGGTTGGAATTGGGTAATACGTTTGTATTGGATGCAACTATGCATCCCAGTTCTCAACAATTAGGGGAAGTTGTTGTAACGGCGGATGCTAAAAAGAAAATCGGAGCGTCGGAAAACTTTTCTACGAGTAGGATACAGTCCACTCCGACTGTCGACCGTAATATTTACGATGTGGTGAAGAACATGCCGATGGCGATGACTTCCAAGAATGGAGGTATTTCTTTTGCCGGTTCCAATAACCGGTATAACAGCTTCCAGGTCGACGGAACGGTTAGTAATGACGTCTTTGGTTTAGCACCGTCAGGAACAAATGGCGGTCAAACCAATGCCAATCCTATTTCAATGGATGCCATTCAGGAAATCCAGGTTGTAGTCGCTCCTTTTGATGTTCGCCAGAGCGGTTTTACCGGAGGTGGTATCAACGCGATTACCAAACAGGGGAATAACACTTTCCATGCGTCGGCTTATTCTTATTTTACGAATGAGAACCTTTATGGGAAATACAATGCCTTTAAAGATAATGTAAAGGACAAACTTTCCGAACAGTCAACCAAGACATTTGGCGGTACGTTGAGCGGTCCGATCATTAAAGACAAACTGTTCTTCTTCGCCAATGTCGAGAACCGTAAGGAGTCTTATCCTTCACGTTTTTATGCCGGCTATGATGCGAAGGGCTTTACAGCAGATATGGCAAAGACTATTGCTGATAAATATGAACAATATACCGGTATTCGTGAAGGCTACGGTCCGCGTGATGTAGATCAGAAAGCATTCAGTTTCTTGGGTCGTATCGACTGGAATATCGACCAACATAACAAGCTGGCTTTCCGCTATCAGCTGAATAATTCATACGACGATATCTACAGCTCGGCCAACATGACTTATTTCTTTAATAACAGTGGTTATCGGATGAAGAATAAAACGAATTCATTTGTGGCAGAATGGAACTCTCATTTGAATAATGCTTTATATAATGAATTCCGTGCAAGTCTTACGACTGTACGCGACCAGCGCGAGGTTGCCTATCTGGGACCGAATGTAAAGATAAACGGTAGCGATAACAGCGGGACGAATAACACGACTGTCAATATCGGTACGGAATATTCTTCCGGAGCCAATGCGCTGGATCAGGATATTTATACATTTGAAGATAACCTTTCCTGGTATAAGGGAAATCATACCTTTACCTTCGGTACGCATAATGAGATATTCCGGATGAAGAACCTGTTTATCCAGGCGGTTACCGGTTCCTGGGAGTTCGGCTCGATGGAGGCATTCCTGAACGACAGCCCGTCTAAATATGTATTTAAATATACAGACCCGGATGTTACAGGTGGTGATTATCAATATACACCGATTATTAAAGCCGGTCAATTCGGTTTCTATGCACAGGACAATTGGATGGTTACCAATCGTTTCTCTTTGACTTACGGTCTGCGTTTCGATATTCCGTTGCTGTTTAACGATCCGACTGTCAATAATGAGTTTAATGAGTATGCCGCCAGCAAAAACATTAAGGAAAGAGTAGGGGAAATGCCCGGCGCTAAAGTGATGGTTTCACCCCGTTTGGGATTCCGCTGGTATACGGATGACAGCCGGAATACGCTGATCCGTGGTGGAGTAGGTTTGTTCACCGGCCGTGTTCCTTTCGTATGGCTTTCTAATGCTTACAACAATACAGGTATCGAGCAGAAAGGTACGACTATCTTTGCTTCCGGATCGTCACCCGCTCCTTCTTTAGGGCAATATGCAAAAGATCCTATCGGTGCCATGAATTCGCAAGCGGGAAGTCCTGCAACACCTGATATTGTAACTGTATCCAAAAGTTTCAAATATCCGCAGGTATTCCGTGCGAATCTGGCTTTGGAACAGATTTTGCCGGGAGATGTAAGGATGACGGTAGAGGGTCTTTATTCCAAGACATTTAATAATGTATATTTTGAAAACCTGGCATTGTCGAGCAATGGTAAAGTATATGCCGTTCCGGGTGTAGAGGCTTCGGCAACTTCTTATTATTCGGTGGATAAGAAATATTTCAGTATTACAAACTTGAAGAATACGAATGATGGCTATACTTATTCATTGTCAGCTTTGTTTGAAAAGAGCTTTGACTTTGGTCTGGGCCTGGCTGCTTCTTATACATTCGGACATTCCAAGTCTGTTTATGACGGCACCTCTTCGGTTGCCTATTCCAACTGGAAGTATAATTATGCGGTAGATACCAATAACCCGGGTCTGGCTTATTCCATGTTTGATATACCTCACCGTGTGATGGCTTCCGTTTCTTATACGACACCCCGTTATGCCAACGGATTCCTGGCTACAACTGTTTCCCTTATCTATAACGGATATGTCGGACAACGTTATAGCCTGACGATGAATGAGTCCTACTATAATGCTGATACAAAGAAAACAGTCTATATCGATTATAACGGTGATGGCTGGGGAGGTAACTCTCTGTTGTATATCCCGACAGAAGACGAGTTGAAAAAGATGGACTTCAAGACCGAAGAAGACCGCCAGAACTTCAATAACTGGATTGAAGGCGACAGCTATGCAAAGAAACACCGTGGACAATATGCCGACAGAAATTCCAATTCTGCTCCATGGGAGAACCGGATTGATCTGCATGTGGCACAGGATATCTTCGTGTTGAAAGCACGGGGCAGCAAATTCCAGGTGACATTCGACGTAACCAACTTTGCTAATATGCTGAATAAAAAGTGGGGTTCTTCTTATGCTGCAGCCTACAACGTAATGCCTTTGCAGGTGATCGGGAATAAGAAAGGCGACGATGGTAACTATACGAATACGTATGCTTACAATTCGAAAAATACGATAACCAAGAACGACCTCTTGTCTCGCTGGCATGCCCAGATAGGAGTTAAATATATATTCTAATAATATATGTACAGATTTCTGACTGTAATATTGATTGGCCTTTTCTCGATAATTTATTTATCGATATCCGGATGTACGGCGCATTCAAAGAAAGAACATTACGTTGTAGTCCTATCCATGGATGGCTTCCGTTCCGATTATCCTTTGCATGCGCATACGCCGACATTGGATTCTTTGGCGCGGGTAGGGGTGAAAGCTGCTTTTCGTCCCAGTTTCCCGAGCGTTACTTTTCCGAATCATTACAGTATGGCAACAGGCCTGCATCCTGATCATCATGGATTGGTGAGCAATTTCTTTTACGCTCCCGACCTGGATAGCATCTATCTGATGGGCAAACATAATCCCGCCTTCTTCGGCGGGGAGCCGATCTGGAATACGGCGGAAAAGCAAGGGGTGCGGACCGCCTCATTCTATTGGGTCGGAAGCGAGTATCCGATACAGGGCCGCCAGCCTTCCATCTGGAAGCCTTTCGACAAGCATGTCCCTTTTTCCGTTCGTGCGGATTCGGTGATTGCCTGGTTGCAATTGCCGGAGAAAGTCCGTCCTCACTTGATTATGTGGTATATGGAAGAGCCGGATGGTATCGGACATAAAGTTGGTCCCGATGCTGCCGAGACACTTTCGACGGTAGAAGAACTGGACCGGATATTAGGAGACTTCTTTGCCAAGGCACGCAAGTTGAAGATATTTAATAAGATCGATTTTATCGTCCTGTCCGACCATGGTATGGCAACGATTCATCCGGAGAACTTTGTGAATCTGAGTGACTACCTGCCGCGTGACAGTTTCGACTATGCGTTTGATGGAGTGCCGACTCTGCTTTATCCGAAACCGACATATACGGATAGCGTTTATGCAATCCTGAAGCGCGTGCCTCATATTACGGTTTGGAAAAAGAATGAGATTCCGGAGAAGTATGTGTATGGCAAGAATCCGCGTGTCGGAGACTTGTTTGTAATGCCTGATGTCGGAACGTATGTGCTTTTCCGTCCCGGAGCGCAATCAACTTTGGCGGCTACACACGGATATGACAATTTTGCTCCTGAAATGGAAGCGATCTTTTATGCGGCCGGGCCGTCGTTTAAACAAAATGTAGAGCTTCCGGTTATGGCGAATGTAAATTTATATCTGATGATAGCCCGCTTACTGAACTTGCAGCCGGCTCCGAATGATGGAGATAGTACAGTGGTTTCAACCTTATTCAGGGATAATAAATAAAGGCTGTTGTCCTGATGTTGTAGTATCTTCCATCTGTTTTTACAGATGGAAGATACTGCAAGCATCATTAATCGTTTAATAATAGCAATTAGCTCCCGGAGAAAAAGCCAACTGGCTGCTGGCACTTTTAATTTCGATTTTGTTTTCCCTTGCAAGCCATCCGATGGCCGACCACAGATCAGCTTCTGTTAAAGCTGTAGCCTTTTTCAACTCATCAAAACTCCAACATCCGCCATCCAACAATAAATTGCAGATGGCTCCGGCATTTAATCCTATAGTCCCTTTATTCATGATAAAATCCATTTTATGTTATCTGTTATGTAAACTATAAACAAAGCCAAAGGCGGAAAAGATTAATGCAGCCCCATGTTTTTATAGAGTTTTAAAGGCTGATAATATGTTTTTATGATTCCTATCCTATTCCTCTCTCACCGTTATGGTATTGGTCGATCATAACTATGACCTGCCCAAACCATAGTGATGTGTGAAGGAGGTGTATCTCCCATAAATAACAGATAACTCAGCGGAACGGATAAAATAAAAGCCTGCGGCCGAAACCGTAGGCTTTAGTAGTGCGTCCGGGGGTCGAACCCGAGTTTCCGCCGTGAGAGGGCGGCGTCCTGGACCACTAGACGAATGCACCAGTTTGTCTTGTTAGACGCTGCGAAATTAGTAAATATTTTATTTCGGTGTATCGTTGGAGGGATTTTTTTCAAAGAAAATATTTGCTTTCTGTCATTTTGGTACGGATTTAGGCCTTTGTCCACTAAAAGGCGTTAAAAGAGGTTGCAAATTCACTTGTAATTCATTTGCGTTCAAGTTTATTTATTCTACCTTTGCCTCCTGTTATTGAACGAGATACTATTGAACATTACTAATATCAGTAATAAAATAACTAATATTATGGCAGAACTAAAAGAAAAACTATTCTCAGAGTTCGCGCCGGTCTCTACAGAAGACTGGGTAGCGAAGATTACGGCCGACCTGAAAGGGGCTCCGTTTGAGAAGAAGCTTGTATGGAAAACAGGAGAAGGGTTTAATGCAAATCCTTTTTATCGTTTGGAAGATTTGGAAGGTTTAAAGACAACCACCTCTCTTCCTGGTGAATTCCCTTATGTGCGCGGCACAAAGAAGGATAATAACTGGTATGTACGCCAGAACATCGAAGTAACTTGCTTTAAAGCTGCAAACGAGAAAGCGCTTGACGTCTTGAATAAGGGCGTAACTTCTCTCGGTTTTATCATCAAGGGCGATGAAGTGAGTGCTGAAAACATTGCTACTTTGCTGAACGGCATTTGTCCGGAATGTGTTGAACTCAACTTCAATACATGCCTTTGCAAAGCAGAAAAACTGATTGGTATTCTGGCTGAATACTTTACTTCAAGAGGTGCTGACCTTACAAAGTGTGCCGGTTCTGTTAATTACGACCCGTTTAAGAAGCCGTTGATTAAAGGACACAAAAATGAAAATTGGGTGGAAACCGCATCTGCTGTGCTCAAAGCAGGTCAGGCTTTGCCTAAATACACAGTGTTGGCTGTAAATGCATTTGAACTGAATAATGCCGGTGCTTATATCTCCCAGGAATTGGGTTATGCCCTGGCTTGGGGTAACGAATTGCTGGCCAAGCTGACTGAGGCTGGTTTCGATGTTACAGAAGTAGCAAAGAAGATTAAGTTCAACTTTGGTATCAGTTCCAATTATTTCATGGAGATTGCGAAATTCCGTGCTGCCCGTTGGTTGTGGGCTGAAATCGTAGCCGCTTACAAGCCGGCTTGCGATTGCGCTTGCAAAATGAACGTACATGCACAGACTTCCCAATGGAATATGACGGTTTATGATGCTCACGTAAACCTGTTGCGTTCACAGACTGAAGCTATGTCTGCCGCTATTGCCGGAGTTGATTCCATTACAGTTCGTCCGTTCGATGAAGCATTCGAAACACCGGATGACTTCTCTGAACGTATCGCACGTAACCAACAGCTGTTGTTGAAAGAAGAATGTCATCTGGATAAGGTGGTCGACCCGGCTGCCGGTTCCTATACGGTAGAAGTCTTTACCAACTCGATTGCAGATGTTGCCTGGAAGCTCTTCCTCGAAACAGAGGAAAAAGGCGGTTTCGGAGCGTTGGCCAATGCCGGAGAAATCCAGGCTGCCGTAAAGGCTTCCAATGCTGCTCGTCATAAAGCGATTGCTACCCGTCGCGAGGTATTGCTGGGTACGAACCAGTTCCCGAACTTCACGGAAGTTGCTGCCGGAAAGATTAAGAACGAAGGTGCTTCTTGCGGCTGCGGACATGCTTGCAGCGAAGCTGAGATCGAAACATTGAGCTTTGACCGTGGCGCTTCTGAATTCGAATCTTTGCGTTTGGCAACGGAAAAGAGCGGCAAGACTCCGAAGGCATTTATGCTGACAATCGGAAACCTGGCTATGCGTCTGGCCCGTTCGCAGTTCTCTTGCAACTTCTTTGGTTGTGCAGGCTACAAGACAATCGATAATTTAGGTTTTGATACGGTTGAAGAAGGTGTTGAAGCAGCTCTTGCTGCCGGTGCCGAAATTGTTGTCTTGTGTTCAAGCGATGATGAATATGCAGAACTTGCTCCGGCTGCCTTCAAGGCGTTGAACGGCCGTGCAGAGTTTGTTGTGGCTGGTGCTCCGGCTTGCATGGAAGACCTGAAGGCTCAGGGCATCGACCAGTTTGTGAATGTGAAGAGCAACGTGCTTGAAACATTGCAGGCTTTCAATGCAAAATTAGGTATTAACTGATTATGAATTATCGAGAACAACATGAGACCAAATTTTAAAGATATAGATATCAAAAATGCCGGTTTTGCAGCCACAAATGCTGCCGAATGGGCAAAGGCCAATGGCGTTGAAGCCAATTGGAAAACTCCGGAACACATCGATGTGAAGCCGGTATATACGAAAGAAGACCTGGAAGGCATGGAACATCTGAACTTTGTTTCCGGTCTGCCTCCTTATCTGCGTGGTCCGTACAGTGCCATGTATCCGCTGCGTCCCTGGACAATCCGCCAGTATGCAGGTTTCTCCACTGCCGAAGAATCAAATGCATTCTACCGCCGTAACCTGGCTTCCGGCCAGAAAGGTTTGTCTGTTGCGTTCGACCTTCCGACACACCGTGGCTACGATGCCGACAACGAACGTGTTGTAGGTGACGTAGGTAAAGCCGGTGTATCTATTTGTTCGCTGGAAAACATGAAGGTATTGTTCGACGGTATCCCTTTGAACAAGATGTCTGTTTCCATGACAATGAACGGTGCCGTTCTTCCGGTATTGGCATTCTACATTAACGCAGGTCTGGAACAAGGCGCTAAGTTGGAAGAAATGGCCGGTACGATCCAGAACGATATCCTGAAAGAGTTCATGGTGCGTAACACTTATATCTATCCGCCTGAATTCTCCATGAAGATTATCGCTGACATCTTCGAATATACATCACAGAAGATGCCGAAGTTCAACTCGATCTCTATCTCCGGTTACCACATGCAGGAAGCCGGTGCGACAGCAGATATCGAGATGGCTTATACGCTGTGCGACGGTATGGAATATCTTCGTGCCGGTGTGAACGCCGGTATCGATGTGGATGCTTTTGCTCCGCGTCTGTCTTTCTTCTGGGCTATCGGTGTAAATCACTTTATGGAAATTGCCAAGATGCGTGCTGCACGTATGTTGTGGGCGAAGATCGTGAAGAGCTTCGGCGCCAAGAATCCGAAATCGCTGGCACTGCGTACTCACTGCCAGACTTCCGGTTGGTCGCTGACCGAACAGGATCCGTTCAACAACGTAGGCCGTACTTGTATCGAAGCTATGGCTGCCGCTCTGGGACACACACAGTCTCTGCATACGAACGCATTGGACGAAGCGATCGCATTGCCGACCGACTTCTCTGCCCGTATCGCTCGTAACACGCAGATTTATATCCAGGAAGAAACGAAAGTTTGTAAGCAAATCGACCCGTGGGGCGGTTCTTACTACATCGAATCTCTGACAAACGAACTGGTACACAAAGGTTGGGCTTTGATTCAGGAAATCGAAAGCATGGGCGGTATGGCGAAAGCTATCGAAACCGGTCTGCCGAAGATGCGTATCGAAGAAGCTGCTGCCCGTACGCAGGCTCGTATCGACTCAGGCATTCAGACAATCGTAGGTGTTAACAAATACCGTCTGCCGAAAGAAGATCCGATCGATATCCTCGAAATCGATAATACAGCCGTACGTAACGAACAGATCGCTGCTTTGAAGGTGTTGCGTGAAAACCGCGACGAAGCTGCCGTTCAGAAAGCGTTGGCCGACATTACGGAATGTGTGAAGACAAAGAAAGGCAACCTGCTGGAACTGGCTGTCAAAGCTGCCGGCTTGCGTGCATCATTGGGAGAAATCTCTGATGCCTGCGAAGTGGTTGTAGGTCGTTATAAAGCAATCATCAGAACAATATCAGGCGTGTATTCATCAGAAACAAAGAAAGATGCAGACTTCCAGAAAGCATGTGAGCTGACTGCCGAGTTTGCTAAGAAAGAAGGTCGCCAGCCGCGTATCATGATCGCTAAGATGGGTCAGGACGGACACGACCGTGGTGCTAAGGTTGTGGCTACAGGTTATGCAGACTGTGGTTTCGACGTAGATATGGGACCGTTGTTCCAGACTCCGGCCGAGG
>URZO01000086.1 GCA_900552465.1 uncultured Parabacteroides sp.
GATAAATAAAATAAGGAAATGAATAAACAACGCGTGACATACACTCCGACCGGCGGAGTGTGCTCTAAAATGATGATTATCGATTCGGAAGATAATGTGATCAGGAATGTACAGATCGTCGGCGGTTGCCAGGGCAACACGCAGGGGTTGTCCAGATTATTGGTGGGTATGGATATAAACGAGGCGATCCGCAGACTGGAAGGTATCGACTGCCGCGAACGGGGAACTTCGTGTCCGGATCAGTTGGCACAGGCATTGAGGCAGATCAGTCTATAATCACCGGGAGCTATTCCTGTGATCTTCTTAAAAATATGGCAGAATTGTTGTACATTGGAGTATCCCAGCTTTTCTGCCACTGCTGCGGCTGTACATCCTTGTTCCAGTAGCATCGTCTTGGAGGCTTCCAGTCGTTTGAACTGGAAATACTCGTAAATGTCCTGTCCCGTTTCGAAATATAATAAATCACTGAAATAGCGGGGGGATAAATGGAGTTTATCAGCACAATACTCGGCCGAAGGCAAAAATCCTTTTTTCAGCTTTCCGGATTGAATGTACTCATCCAGCAATATGTTTGTCTGACGGATGATGGGCTTGTTGGCCTCGCAGCGTGTGATAAACTGACGTTCATAGAAACGGGTGCAGTAATCGAGCAAGAGTTCGATGTGTCTTGAAATCAGAGTTTTGCTATGGCAGTCTATGGCGTGTTCCAATTCATCTCCTATGTTGTGCAGGCAATCTGTGATTTTACTCTTTTCGCGCAAGGACAAGTGGAGGGCTTCATCCGGCTTATAGAAGAAGAATGTATAATCTCCTATATGCATGCCTAACGAAGTGCGGCAGAGTAAATCGGGATGGAACGCAAGCAGCCACCCTTTCCGGCGGAGCAGTTCGCTGTGGTCTATTTTGATGGACTCGCCCGGAGTGAGGAACAGGAGCGATGCATTGGAGTAATCATAATACTTGCGTCCATATAAGAATTCTTCCGTATCCCCTTCCAACATAATAATAGTATAGAAATCGAATTTGATGGTACATTGCTCCAGATTGGCTTTCGACAAGTCAATAACGCTGACAAGGGGATGAAGCGTCCTGTATCCTAAACAACAGTTGCACTCATGTACCGTTTCTATATTTAATATGTTCTCTTTCATCGCTCATACATTCATCTTCTTGTACTCATTGGGCGAACAACCCACATTCTTCTTGAACAGGCGGGAGAAATGCTGTGTATACTGGAATCCCAGTTCGTAGGCTATTTCGGATACGGACCGGTTGGAATTTATAATCCGGTCTTTGGCAAGGCTTATGAGCTTGGATAATATATACTGTTGTGCTGTCTGTCCGGTTTCCTTTTTAATGAGGTCACCGAAGTAGTTTGGGGAAAGGAAGACCTTGTCCGCAAAGTATTTCACAGTGGGATAGCCATTGCTTTCCGCATTCTTCCCTTGAAAATAATCGTCCAGAAGGTTCTCGAACTGTACAAGTATGTCTTTGTTTACCTTACTGCGAGTATTAAACTGCCGTTCATAAAAACGCATGCAATAATCGAGCAGCAGCTCGATATTTTTGGCTATCAACGTTTTGCTGTGCTTGTCGATGGCATGGCTCAACTCTATCCGGACTTTATCGAGGCAATCGATGATGATTTGCCTTTCTTCTTCGGACACGTGTAGTGCCTCATTCACTTCGTATGAAAAGAAAGAATACTGTTTGATATTCTCTCCGAGTGATGTACCCCGTATCAGGTCAGGATGGAAAACAATGCCGACTGAAGAGGGGCGGGCCTCTTCCTTCAGCTCAATCCCGATTACCTGTCCGGGGGCGAAACTGACGATTGTCCCTTCCTGATAATCGTACAGCTTTTTCCCGTATTTCAAATCACCGCATTTGGTCTGTTTCAGGAAAATCGAGTAAATTCCCATATTCATGCGGATATGGTTGGGAAAGATAGTCGCTTTTGTCAAATCTACAACTCCAACCAGCGGGTGCATGGTTTCCAGGCCATACAATTTGTTGTACTGGTCTATAGTATCTATTTTTATTATTTCATCCATATTTATAATGTATTATGAACTAAAGCAAAGATAGAAATAAAAAACACAAGAATTTCAGGTAGTACGTGAAATCTGTAATTGGGGTTATACTATCTGTAATCGGGGTTATTATTTTAGTTTGTCATATTCCGTATCAGACACCGGTTCAAACCACTCCGCACTTCCCCCTTCGGCCGGAACACCGATGGCGATATGCTGAAACCAACTGTCGGCTGCAGCGCCATGCCAATGTTTGGTCTCGGCTGGAATATCGACCACGTCGCCGGGATGCAATTCCTGAGCCTGTTTGCCCCATTCCTGATACCATCCTCTGCCACCTACGCAGATAAGGATCTGGCCGCCTTTGTGATGGATATGCCAGTTGTTGCGGCAACGTGGCTCGAAGGTAACGTTGTCTACATGCAGTTTCCCTTCGCCGGTTGCCAGTCCGGCCAGATAGCTGTTTCCGATGAAATACCTGGCATACGCTGTATTGGGTTCGCCTTTTGGAAATACGCAGTTCTCTATGGGTTCGCCTGCTTTGAATTCTTCGCCATAAACTTCTGCGATAGCCTTCTTTGCACGGTAGGCTTCAGTCTCGCCTACTTTTTGTAGTAGTACGCCGGGAATGGAATGTATTTCTGCATCCGTCAGCCCCATATTCTTTGCTCCGCGCACGTGCGATTTCAGCTGCGGCTCCACACCTTTGATGCCGGACAGTGCGCTGACCGTCACCAACTCACGTTCGGAGAACGTCAGATTATTACGTGCGAAGATGTCGCCGAAGAGGTGTGCTTTCAGATAATAATCGGTGGCCGGGGCGAAGGTATAGTCGAAGGCAGCGCCACTGAGTTTCGTCTGTATAGCCGTACCTTCTTTCAGTGCATCGAAATCATCAGGCAGGGTATCGGCTTCTTTACCTTCTTTATCCGTAATACCTTTTGCTTTGCGCTCGGCCAATACTTGCTGAAGGACTCCCAATGCATTGAGGCTGCGGGGAAAGCCGGTATAAGCATAGAGATGCGAGAGCGCTTCTTTAATTTCACTGACTGTCAGACCTTCGTCTAAGCCTGAATGGATGGCCCCGGAAAGATTTCCCAGATCACCTTTTGCCTCGAGGCACGCGATGGCAACGATGTTCTGTTGCCGCAGATTCAATACATTTTCCATATCCTCTTGTGCTTTAATGGGGTAGCAGGTGGCTACGATTAATAGCGCTGCTGCTATCCGTTTGTTTATTGTTCGCATATAATCTGTTTTTTGCTATTTAATATTCAGTATGAAATATCGTAGTGACTGCGACAAAGGTACTGCCGGTCCGGCGATTGGCTTGTGCATAAATTACAGATTGTCCAACCAATATTACTGTTTTAGGCTTATTTCATCTCGTGCCGATGTCGACGAAAAAAGTATAGCGACTAATTTGAATATTATAATCTGTAGTTCGGGTCATATTATCCGTAATCCATCTACAAAGCGTCTTCTTGTAATGGCGTATTTTTGTTGCATGAAATATAACCGATTAAATAATATATAATATGAGCAAGAAAGTATTTATACTATCATCCAGTCCGCGGCGCGGAGGAAACTCCGATACGCTTTGTGATGAATTTATGCGCGGAGCAGTGGAAGCAGGGAATGAGGTGGAGAAGATTTTCCTGGGAGACAAAACAGTCAACTATTGTACAGGGTGCAGCGTATGCAGCCAATATAAGAAACCCTGTCCTCAAAAAGACGATGCAGCCGAAATTATCAGCAAAATGCTGGCTGCTGATATCATCGTGCTGGGAACGCCTGTTTATTTCTATGCGATGAGTGCGCAACTGAAAACAATGCTCGACCGTTGTTGCGGCCTCTATACGGAAATGAGGGACAAGGAGTTCTATTTCCTTGCCGCTGCAGCCGAAGGAGACGAGGGCCGTCCTCTTTTGGAGCATGTTTTCGATAACCTGATGGGCTTTATTGATTGTTTGGAAAATCCGGTAGTCAGAGGAAAGGTGCTTGCAACCGGAGTCTGGCATGTGGGCGAAATAAAAGGCAATCCAGCCCTGCAGAAAGCCTATGAGATGGGAAAGCGAATCTTTTGAAAGTTTTAAAAATATGAAGTTATGGATACTGTAAAATTGAATAATGGCGTCGAAATACCGATCTTGGGTTATGGCGTCTATCAGGTGACACCTGAAGAGTGTGAACGTTGTGTAGCGGATGCCTTGAGCGTGGGCTACCGTTCTATCGATACGGCACAGGCTTATTATAACGAAGAAGGAGTAGGACGGGCCGTGAAGAAAAGCGGTATTGCCCGTGAAGATGTCTTCATCACCACTAAAGTATGGATATCCAATGCCGGTTATGAACGGGCGAAGGCGTCCATTGACGAATCCTTGCGCAAACTGCAAAGCGACTATGTGGATTTGCTGCTGATTCACCAGCCTTTTAACGACTACTACGGCACATATCGTGCCATGGAAGAAGCTTACAAGGCTGGTAAGGTGCGTGCCATCGGTGTGAGCAATTTCTATCCCGACCGTTTTGTGGATTTGGCGGAGTTTTGCAAGATCAAACCGATGGTCAACCAAGTGGAAACACATGTATTCAACCAGCAGGTAGAACCGCAGAAAATCATGGAACGTTACGGTGCGTGTGTCATGTCGTGGGGGCCGTTTGCCGAAGGACGGAATGACTTTTTTACGAACGCTACTCTGAGAGCAATCGGTGAAAAGTACGGCAAGTCAGTAGCGCAGACAGCTTTGCGTTTCCTTATCCAACGAGGAGTAATTGTTATTCCGAAGTCCACCCGTAAAGAACGAATGATTGAGAACTTCAATGTATTCGACTTTACTTTGACAGATGAAGATATGCAGGAAATAGCCGGACTCGACCAGAGAAAAAGTCTGTTCTTCTCGCATTATGACCCGGAAATGGTTCAATGGTTAATTAGCTTGGATTCCCACTCTGCTTGAGCCGGAACAGTTTGTTCCTCCTGTCAATCCTGATAAACCGGGCAATAATGGAAGATAATGCCACGGTGATGTCGGAAGGCACTTCTTCAACAACCGGTTATAAACCTGATAAAACTAAATAACACTCCGTAAGTGAGTGATAACACAGTTTCTCTTCGAAAGGTTCTTTCTTTGCAGTGTTGAACAAAAAATGAACGAAGATGAAACGAATACTTTATTACTCTCTGATTTTACTTGTTGCCGGTATCGGTTGTGGCATGTTGCAGGCGCAGGAACGGATTCACGGCAAAGTGGTCGATAAGGAAGAACAGCCCGTAGACGGAGTGGCTGTCGTATTGCAAACATTGGATTCTACTTATATAGATGCTGTAGTAACAGATAGTCTTGGTGTTTTCCTGTTAAACAGGGAAGCCGGTCAGACGTACCGTCTGTTATTCCAGCATCTACTGTATGAACCGGCTTGTAAGGAAGTTTCGGCTGCGGATGCCGGAACGATCGTTCTGACTGAAAAGGATTATGAATTGGAAGGCGTTGTTGTAAAAGCTGAACGTCCGCAAGTGAAGGTCGAGAATGGAGCCTTGAAATATGACGTGCCTCAATTGATGAAAGACAAGGCTGTCAGCAATGCTTTTGAAGTAGTAAAGGAGATACCCGGCGTGATCGGTACGGATGAAGACGTTCAATTATTGGGAGCCGGCAGCCCCAGTATCGTGATTAACGGGCAATTGACGACCATGTCGGTAGATCAGTTGATCAGCATGCTGAAAACGATTCCGGCCTCCCGGGTAAGCAATGTCGAGATCATGTATAATGCTCCTGCTAAATATAATATCAAAGGAGCTATGATCAACGTCGTACTGGATCAGTCGGTAGCGGAGAAGAATACTCTGCAGGGAGAAGTAGGAGCCGATTATCTTCAACGGCATTATGCGACCGGGAAAGCACACGGTAACTTGCTCTATTCCACATCCCGCCTTAATGTCGATTTTCTGGTAAACGGCGCCAAGGGGCGTAACTATATGGGAGAGGAGATCCTGGCCCGCCATACCTTAAAAGATCAGGTGACGGAAATTAACCAGTCTGACCGTGGTAAACGACATGGCACCGACGGAACGATGCGCTTGGGAATGGATTACACCTTTAAGAATGACGACAAACTGTCGGCTGCCTATTATCTTACGGCTGGCAAATCCGATATAACCCGTGTCGCTACCACAACTTTTCATCCTTTGTCATCCGAACAGCCGGCAGAAGAACGTTTCAGCCGTACCTATGTTGAAGAAAACACTGCGTTGCATAATGTTCGTGTCCAGTATGACGGTCATTCCGGAATTATGGCGGGAGCCGATTTCACCCGCTATCGTTCACCCGGTTTCCAGACTTTTGTCGACCGGAACAGCGAAAGCGTCCTGACGGACTTGCAGAACAATTCCAAGCAGGATATTTCACAAGGAGCACTATTTATTAACCATACCCGCACTTTTGAGACCGGGTGGGCACTGAACTACGGTGTCCACGGCGGTTTCACCTCCTCGAAAACCTATATCGATTACCTATATAATAAAGGTAATGGCTACGAACTGGCCCCGGATGAGCTGGAGAATAACCGCCAGAAAGAATATAGCGCAAATGGTTTTCTGGAAGTCTCGAAGAGCTTCGGTTCCCATTTCTCGGCTACCGCTTCCCTGAAAGCCGAATATTTCAAATCCGATTATACTTCCAATGGCGTGAAATCCACACTTTGGAATGATTGGGCCTTGTTCCCGAACGCGTCACTTAGTTATACGATCAGTCCGATGCATATCCTGCAGTTGAACATAGACAGTGACAAGAAATATCCGTCTTATTGGGATGTCACTCCGCAGGCAAGCCCGCTCAACTCTTACTCAGTCGTGTTAGGTAATCCTTCGTTGAAACCGTATCGTTCTTACAGCGGCCAGCTTCTTTATATTCTGAAGCAGAAATATACGTTCCTGGCTTTTTGTGACTATGTGCCTGATTACTTCGCCCAGTTACCTTATCAGAACACATCGGAGCTGAAGAATATTTTCCGGTATGAGAATATGGATTATCAGTTGCAGTTCGGTTTGGGAGTGATCGTTCCTTTCCGTGTCGGTGAGTTCTGGAACAGCCAGGTGACGTTGCTTGGGGGACGTATGCAGGAAAAACTGGATCATTTTCACGATATATCATTCGACAACGGAAAATATTTCGGGCAGTTCAAGATGAACAATACGTTTGTCCTTTCCAAAGCTCGTCCGAACCTGAAGTTGGAATTGAATGGCTATCTCGTGATGGGAGCTATTCAGGGAATCTATGAGGTCGGTCGTATATCCGATGTCTCTGCCGCGCTGAAGTGGCAGTTTGTCGATGACCGCGCCACCCTGATCCTGAAATGTAACGATATATTTCAGAATAACGACCCGCATCGTCTGGATATCGACCAGCCCGGCCAATATAGCCGCATCCGGATGCTGAACGACCATCGTTGTCTGACCGTTTCTTTCGTCTGGAAATTCGGAGGATATAAGCAGAAACAACACGAAGCGGTGGATGCGTCCCGGTTTGGCAAATCGATGTAATATTTCGTTCCGGGCTCGGAGAACCGGATAAAAAGTATTACTTTTGATGCCCGATAATTATATAGAACGATGGCTGAAAGAGGAAAGAATACAGGAGGAAGAGGAAAGCAGAAACCGGTTGTAGTGCCTGATATGGGGCGTTTGCAGCCACAGGCACGCGAGCTGGAAGAAGCCGTTTTAGGGGCCTTGATGCTGGAAAAAGATGCCTATTCCATAGTTAGTGAAATTTTGAAACCGGAGTGTTTCTACGAGAAAGCGCATGAGAAAATCTATGCGGCTATCGTAGATCTGGCTATCAGCCAGCGTCCGGTGGATATGCTGACTGTCACCGAGCAACTGAAGACGCGCGGTGAACTGGAAGAGGTAGGCGGTCCGTTCTATATATCCCAGTTGACCAGCAAAGTCGCCAGTAGCGCCCATATCGAGTATCATGCCCGTATCATCGCCCAGAAATATCTGGCACGGGAGTTGATCTCTTTTACTGCCATGATACAGGGTAAAGCCTTCGATGAGACGATCGATGTGGAAGATCTGATGCAGGAAGCCGAAGGAAAACTCTTCGAAATATCCCAGCGTAATGTCAAGAAAGATGTGACCCAGATCAACCCGGTTATCAAGGAGGCTATGGTCTTGCTGGAAAAAGCGGCCAACCAGAAGGAAGGTTTGAGCGGTCTGCGTACCGGCTTCGAAGGGCTCGACAAGATGACTTCGGGATGGCAGAACTCCGACCTTATCATCATTGCCGCCCGTCCGGCGATGGGTAAGACGGCATTCGTACTCTCTATGGCTAAGAATATGGCAGTGAACCATAATACGCCGGTCGCTCTGTTCTCGCTTGAAATGAGTAACGTCCAGTTGGTGAACCGTCTGATCGTGAACGTCTGTGAGATCCCGGGCGAAAAGATCAAGAGCGGCCGTCTGGAAAATTATGAATGGGAACAGTTAGACTTCAAGATAAAAGAACTGTATGATGCTCCGATCTACGTCGACGATACGCCGAGTCTTTCGGTATTCGAACTGCGCACGAAGGCCCGCCGTCTGGTCCGTGAACATGGTGTCAAGATCATCATCATTGACTACCTTCAGTTGATGAATGCGAGTGGCATGAGTTTCGGCAGTCGCGAACAGGAGGTAAGCACTATTTCCCGGTCGTTGAAAGGATTGGCGAAGGAACTGAACATCCCAATCATTGCCCTGTCTCAGTTGAATCGTGGTGTTGAGGCCCGTCAGGGAGTCGAGGGGAAGCGTCCGCAGCTGGCCGACTTGCGTGAGTCCGGTGCTATCGAGCAGGATGCCGATATGGTTTGTTTCATCCACCGTCCCGAATACTACAAGATTACGGAAGACGAGCGAGGTAATTCCCTGATAGGCCTGGCCGAAATCATTATAGCCAAGCACCGTAACGGTGCGGTAGGAGATGTGCGTCTCCGTTTCAAGAGCGAGTTCGCAAAGTTCATGAATGTGGATGAGGATATTCCTGTTCGTGAGTTTGCTTCCAATATGAACACTTCAGCCCCGATAGAGGCTATGCCGCCGATACCGCCTGCCGGAGCAGATTTCCTTGCTCCCGGAAATAATGAGGTTCCATTTTAATAACTTAATTTATAATTCAATGAAAACAATTTCTTTTTACAGCCTGGTGCTGTTTGTGGCGATGTTGTTGTGTGGAGGTTTTACTGCTTGTTCGGATGATGAAGAAGGAGGGCCGGAAGAAGAGGTGAAGACGACGGGAAAGTTTGACTTTTCGTTTTCGCTGGGGGATGATCTGCTGGAGCTGGCGAATGTGGAGGTGACCTTTATTGATGCGGCCGGGAAAAAAACGACAGAAGAGGTTACGGCTTTTCCCTGGAAGAAAACGGTTACTTTCGAAAATGTGCCGGTAACTGTAGGCTATAAGGTGAATGTCACGCCGAAACCGGGAATAGAACTGACAAAGGATAAATATCAGGTCAGTGATACCTATTCGAATGTCTTTTATGCGTTACAGGGAGAAAAGGTTGTTACGGTGGAGACACTTGTGGACGTATCTTCGACCCTGACTGTGCCTAAAGATAAAATGGAGCAGCTGATGAGTACGTTTTCGGGATCGTATGCTTATAAGGTCGGTGCCGATTATTCTTGCTCAAAAACGGAATTGGAGTTTTAAGAAAAGAGGAAAGGGGGCGTAACTCTTTAGCCCCCCTCTCTCGTTTTAATCAGAATAGATACTTTAATACGCATCCCGTACCGCCAGCCAGCATCAGCGTATATCCTGACAGTCCGAGCCAGTCGGCTTCGGGCTTTTTGGCAAGAACGAGAGAATCGCACCCAGGGCTGCCAGCGTCACTTCCGTTTCGCCCCTCCACAGGGAGAGGAGGCCGAGAAGGGTGAGGCTGAGGACAAGGACAAAGGTCATCACCGGTAACCGGTCGTTTACGCCGCGGGAAGATGATCCGGGCGAGGGTGGTGAGGATGTTGAGAATAGTTTCAAGGACATTCATGATTACTGATTTTTTTGCAAACTTTGACCAGCAGTAAGCGGTAGGCGGCACGGTTGTCGCCGTTGACTTCGCTGATGTATTTACTACAAGATATATTCAGGGCAAAGGCTTTCGGATCGTGGCTGACGTCGGCGGCCGACGGATAGACCGAGCGGATCAGGCGGGCGTAGTCCATGAAGGAGTCTCCAGGGGTGTCGTAGACACGGAAACGGAGGGAGTGGGGTCCCAGACTGATACTCTCGCCTTTCCACCAGACGTTTTTCTTTCCGTAGGCGGTGATGCCGAAGTAGTTATGGTACAAGGTGGACAGTTCGCTCTGTCCCCAGCCGGATTCGATAGCCGCCTGTGCCAGGATGACCACCGGATTGATCCGGAATGCTTCTCCCGCCTTTCGGGCAAGGGGAAGGAGGGAGGTGGTGAAAATTTCGTTTTTATTCATCGTCCGTAGATGTTTACAATTCTCCCGGTCGTTCTTCTTCTTTGCCGCCCTCCGAGCCATCTTTCGGGTCTTCGAACGGTTCGAGCTTCAGGAAGGAAGGTTTGGCGATCAGACTTTGCAGGAGGGCTCCCGGGGTGAAAACGATACGGGCTTTTTTGAACATGGCCGGGTCGAAATCCTTTAAGGTTGTCGAGCCGTGGCTACCAGCCAGCATGCGGAAGTTTCCGAATGCCCCCATTTGAATGATATTGCCACTTTCGAGTTCATTTTTCATGATGTTAATCAGGCCGTCAACAACGAGTTCGACTTCACCTTTTTTTGCCGTGCAATAGCCGGATACCAGTTCACAGAGTTTTTTGAAGCCGGTTTTTTCAATCGAGCGGACTTGTCCGTAGAACAGTTTGGCATCGGCTGCGGCACCTTTGCTCATGTCCTTTTTCAGGACGATACGATACTTTAACGCCATAATTTTGTTTTAAGCGAGTGGATAATTTAATTCCTGTTTGTCATCGATAACATTACAAATGTATGATGCGGAGCGAGGCCCGTTTCGATGAATTTATGTGATTTGATACGAATTGTGATATTTTTTCGTGTAATGCTATATTTAAGACCCGTTAAATTTTTTTTAATTGAAAAGTATAGTTACCTTTATAGCATTATAAATAATCACAAAAGAGTATAGGAAAAATGGAAGAAATTTTTAAAATCAGGAGTTATGGATGGCAGGAGTTGGCTATCCTTTATGCACCGGCCATAACGCCCCGGGCTGCAACGCAGAGGTTGACTTTATGGGTGACGAGCAATTCGCATTTATCCGATAACCTGAAGGACAAAGGTTGGGCAAAGGGGCGACATCTGTTGACGCCAGTACAGGTGAAACTAATTGTCGACTATTTGGGTGAACCATAGTAATGATTGTATAAAACAATTATTTTAAGGTTTAAAAATAGTTGTTTTTACAGAAAAAAACAATTGTTTTTGTAACCGGAAACACCTGTTTTCGCATCGGAAAGAAATTAAATTATAAACAAGAAAAGTGAATGTTGTTGACCTTTGATCTGATAGAAAAAAGAGAGAGCCTATATTTTATATATATTATATATGGTAGGGAAAAACCGCTTTTAATTCAGGTTGCTACTCTGGAACATGATTATCAAGGCATAGATAAAACCGCTTTTCGTTCACAAGAAAAAAAGCTATGAATGACAATGATTTAGCCGAAAAGGATGTCAGAGCCGTCCAATATTTAGGAAAAGCATATATAAAAATACCCTGGCCAATCCTTAATCGCATGCTGGATATACGCCAGCGTGAACACCGCATCGGGCTGGTGCACCTGGCCCTGTTTGCTTGCTGTAATTATGCAGACACTACTTTTGTTATAAACGGGAATATGGAATTTTCCGGAATCGGAGAGTTCGTTTCGACCTATGAGAATCTGGCGGAAAGTGTAGGCTTGAGTACCACGGCGTTCAGGCGTTGTGTACAGGCTTTGAAAGAGGCCGGGCTGATCGATGTCCGCAGGGTTGGGGATGCTTCCTGTTTTCGTGTTCTCGGATATGAGAAGTTTATGCATAGTATGGAAACGAGATCGTTTACCGGGTATCCGGATAAGAATAACCGGTCGGCCGAGAAGTTGAGAGACGAAGAATTACGGCGTTTTGGAGATCAGAAACCGCGTACGGACCTGTTAGATTAAGCGAAGCTATGGAAGAAGAAATGAATATCGAGCGTGCGCTGTTGTGCGCTCTGTTCCTGAACGTGGAAGCACTGGCAGAGGTAATGGCGGGACTTCGCCCGGATATGTTCCGGGACGTGAACTTAGGGTTCATCTATTCTGCATTTTTGTCCCTGTATGAGAGGGGCGAACAGCCGGATATGATGTTGGTTGAAACGGAAATGAAGAAAGCGGATATGGACCGTTGTACCGCAATGGGCGGATTGGCGTATCTGTCGGGCGATATGCCGAAGTACCGCCTGGAATACAATGTCGTTTCGTATGCACGGGAAATAAAACGTCTTTTTATGCTGGATTGCCTGAATAAAATCTTTAAAACGCAAGAGTTGAAAGCCAATCAGTATGAAACAGATTATATGCAACTGATAGGCGAGACGGAGAACCTGTTGCTCGGTTTGCGTGAAGATTGTAACGAGGATGAACCGATGATGCCGCTCTCCCGCTTGGCGGCTGAAACGATCGGTATCCAGCGAAACCGTATGGAACATAAGACCGATCCCCACCGCATCCGGAGCGGGGTTGATGAGTTTGACGGCATTACGGGCGGATTCTACATGGGTGAAGTCGTGGTGCTCGGTGGCCTGACGAGTGACGGCAAGACATCGTTGGCGATGTTTATGGCCATGTCTGCCGCGTTGGCCGGCCGGCATGTGCTCCATTTCAGTTACGAGATGACGGGTTTGCAGACGATGAACCGTATTTTTGCCGGTTATGCCGGGGTGGAGCCCGAACTGCTGCGTATCGGGGGCTTGCAGGAAAGCGACCTGGAGAAAATGGAAAGATATGCCGGAACATTGGAGGACTTGCCCTATCATTTCATCAACCCAACCTCTTCGAGTCTCGAATCGTTGCGTGCGCAAGCGCAGTTGATGCACCGCAAAGGGCAGTGTGACCTGATCTTGGTGGATTACCTCCACCAGATGGTCGGGCAGCCGGGCAAGGGGGAGACGATGGAAAGCCTGGTGAACAACTACATTCGCGGCTTGAAAAAGATTGCGACGGAGCTGAATTGCGCCATACTGGTCGTCTCGCAGTTGAACCGTGAAGTACACAAACGGGAGGAACACCTTCCGGTTTTGAGCGATTTGCGCGATTCGGGTGCGATCGAACAGGTGGCCGACAATGTGGTCATCCTTCACCGTCCGGAAGCGTTCGGGATTCTGAAAACCGCGGAAGGGCGGAATACCCATCACCTGATCCGGATGTATGTCCTGAAGACAAGGAATGGCTTGCGAGGGGTGGCCGATGTGTATCGCAATAAATCATTTACCTATTTCTGGAATCCCGACCGAAAATTAAAATTGGAAAGTAGATGAATAATCAGATAGACATAGCGTCCCTACGCGGACGGATCGATATCGTGCAGGTAATCGGCCATTACCTGCACTTGCAGAAGCAAGGAACGGGTTATGCGGGGCTTTGCCCGTTCCATGACGACAAACACCCTTCCCTGCAGGTCAGTCCGGCCAAGGGGCTGTTCCATTGTTTCAGTTGCGGAGCGGGAGGTGATGCTTTCACTTTCGTTCAGAAACGCGAGGGGTGTTCTTTTGGAGAAGCTGTGCGGATTTGTGCGGATATCTGCCATGTGGCGGTTTGTTCGCCCGATGCGCCTTTACAACAGGCGAAAGCCGTACGGCCGGTAGCGGCAAAGGCGGCAAAGCCTGTCCCGGAACCGACGGTCGCCGATAATGAACGCTTTCTGGCAACATTGCTTCCCTATGATCCGGGATGCGAGGAACTGAGGGAGACGTATGTACGGTTTGAGGTGGGGATGGGGTTGCACAACTCCCCTTGGCCATACAAATTTATGCGAGATTCACTTGTCTTTCCAATCCGGAACGGTGCCGGACGTCTGGTCGCCTTTGCCGCCCGTTATTTAGGGACGGATCCGGAAATATTGAAACACCGGAAATACTTGAACAGCAAGACCAGCGGAATTTATAAAAAAGACAGCCTGCTCTATGCCTGGCATGAGGCGGAGCCTGTCGTTCGTGAAACCGGCCGGATTTTTATCACGGAAGGGTATAAAGACGCCTTGGCCATGCATGCTGCCGGTTTCACACAGACAGTCGCTCTTTGCGGGGTAAACCTTTCCGACGGCCAGTTGTCTATGATACGGGAAACAGCCGATACGGTTTATTTGTTACTGGATGACGATTGGGCGGGACGCGATACGGCCGGGAAACTGCTTCCGCGACTTCGCAGGGCCGGTTTACAGGCGGTAGACTTGGTGCCGGAAGGGAGTAAGGATGCGGACGAGATGTTCCGCCGGATGGGACGCGAGGCGTTTGCCTCCTGGGTGCGCCGTGCAATGGTTCCGTCTGCGCAATCCGCGATCGCCTCCCTCTTGGAGGCTGCCTGCCGGCGCTGGCCGGAGGTGTGTGTGGAGGATATCGGCAAAGCGTTACGGCAAGAGATCTCGTGTCCGGAAGGCGAAGAATATTGCATGCCTTGTGTGCCTGCGGGAAGTTTTCCGGAACTGGACAGGCTGTATGAACTGCATACGGAACCGTCCCAACCGGAAAATCTTCGCCGTACAGCATTGGTCCGTTACCTGTATCTCTGTTTCCTGGAAACCTGCCTGGAAATATCTATCCGGCGGAATAGCCGCCGTTTGTGTGCCCTTTCCGGCAAAGCAAGTGAAGAGCGTTCCGCCTGTATCGCCACCTTGCAACACGACCGCCTTTCCCTCTGCCGCGTCTCGAAGGAGTTGCGCAGGAGGGGGTAAACTTATTATAAATCATTATTTATGGTTTTCATTTGGGATTTTTTCCTGATCTCTCTTGGCGGCAGCCCATACTGTAACTTACAGAATTTGGTCAGGTGGGATTGGGAAGAGAATCTCCAGTCCAGGGAGATTTCCTGAAAAGATTTGTTCGTTGTTTTAATATCGTGCAGGATTCCTTCTGCACGTTTTTTTTGCATCCAGCGGAATGCCGATTCGCTGAAATAACGGCGGAACTTACGGTTGAAAGAGGAAAGGCTTATGTTTGCTTTTTCGGCCAGCTCTTCCACCGTGGAGACCGTACGGTAGTTGGTGAGAACAAACTGGTTAAATTCTTCATTTTCGTTTATAATGGGATATAAAAAAGTGGCCAGTTCTTCCTTTGAATAATAAGTTCGGAAAAGAATACCTAATTCTTCCAGCTTACCTTCATGTATGCGGGGGCAATCGACTTTACTATTTAGATATTGCTTTAGAAGTGATAGATAATCCGGCATCTCTCCCCGGAAAGGAAGTGTGTTATAATTGTAGATAATACTTTTCTTTAATCGGGTGAGATTAGAGAGTTGGACCCGGTTACAAACCTGAGGCATTTTTAAAAAGGAACAGACGATCAGGCTGCTTTCCTGCTCCGCATTTATTGCTATCCGGCATCCGATCGGCAAGAGGGCTATTTCCTGTTGCTTCAACGTGTGGTTGTAGCAGGCATCGCAATCGATGGTTATTTCTCCTGTAAGCAAGAAGACGATTCGTGTAAATTCATTCCTGGTTTCTGTAAATTTTGTTCCTGGTTTTAGTTCGAAAGAACGAAATTTACAAGGAGAAGGAATGTTGTAATAATGGCAGCCAATCTGTTCTGTCTCTTTAAAATTACCCATATAAATGTTTGCTTTTTCTTAAAAACTCTTGTCGCAAATATAGTAGATGTACCGTTAAGATTTGTGTCGGATATACGAAGATATAAAAGAACGGGAAACCAAGTTCGGAATGATTAGCTTGTTTTGTGATATATTGGGATGTATAGGTTAAATAAACCGGCCTGGTTTTCGGTATTCGAAAATCCAGGCCGGAAGAGTTCTAAAAAACGAAAATAGGGTAAAAACCATTCCTCTTCGCAGAGGATAGAAAGTCTGGTTAAAAAAATAGCTTTTTGTTTAGACCACAAAGTTACTCTTCCGGCTTCTATCATCTCTTATATAAAAAAAGCATTTACTTATACTTTCCGCATTATTCGTTTGTTCTTATTCCCGTTTTATTTCCCGTCCGAAGAATCCTTACCGCTTATATCCAATATATCTTTCACAATATACCAGACAACAAACAGAACCATAACTCCCCCGATCAGGATTCCTCCGACTTTTATGACTGTTCCTATATATTCATCCATGTTTTCCAAGTATTAATTTTGTAAATATAGGAATAATGTATGCACTTGCCTATATTCTCAGAGAAATTGTTGGAGATCCGGACTGTCTTTTAACGTTGG
This sequence comes from uncultured Parabacteroides sp., assembly GCA_900552465.1. Taxonomy (GTDB): domain Bacteria; phylum Bacteroidota; class Bacteroidia; order Bacteroidales; family Tannerellaceae; genus Parabacteroides. The sequence continues at coordinate 16,447 of URZO01000086.1, forward strand.
TATCGGAATGAACTACGGAAAAACGTTAGTGCCGGTCAATAATCCCTGATACAGCGGACTGGAAATGCACATGAACGGTCTACATCGTAAAACGTAACCCCTGTATCTCCAAAAGAAAAGCAACTGGCGGTTTCGTTATTATCAAAGACACAGGGTGTTGAAGACCAATAAAAGCCCAATGCTCCGATATTTTCGATTATACCATTTGAATAACGGTCACCGGAAGCCGGAAGAATAATGCCTCCGGCAGGTGGATTGTTGTAATCTCCAACAGGCTCTTTTGCTTCAATACCTAATTGGAATCCACTCAACTGAGTAAAATTACCCAAAGGAAACATTCCGGAAAGGGCGTTAGCACTTTCTGTCATGTTATAAAAACCGCCATATTTATAGATATTATGATCGGTTGTCGTTTCTTCGTGCAATAACATCCATTCTTCATAGGTAGGTAAACGCCATTTGCCTCCGCCCCAATAACTTTGGCTTGAAATATAGCGGCATATATCACCTATATCAGCTTCTTTTTTGAACCCCAGATTGTTATTATACGTTTTGAAAGCGTCTGTATCATTTTTCCTTGTTAAAGGTGTCGTGAAATTAAAACTTCGATGAGCATAAGGTATATTTCCCCAGTTTCCGTATTTGGGCGATTCATAAGGATTGGCAAGCGGTGAGGTCGGATAGAGCGATCCCCATTTAAAGAACAACCCTTGTGAGTTTTTGGAAATATTTACTAAATCAATTTCAGCAGTAGCAAATGTCATTATTATGTCGGAGTTATCCTCATTTCTAAAGGCTATAATATTACTGTGTGCAAACATTTCTGCCATCGTGACTCTCCGGATCGTAAGGGTGTCGCAAAGCCTTCCGGTAGAGAATACGATCTGCCCGGTTGTATAATGACCGTTTACGGGTGGAGTAGCAGTCGCTATACTGATGTCCAGACCGGACAGATTCTCGCCGCTGTCGATAGTGTTGCCATGTGAGAATCTTAGCCAGCCTGTTCCTCCCGAGTTGAGGATCTTTGCATCCCAGCTTCCCTGATAATCGGATATGATTTTGATTCTTAATTCTTTGCTCGCATTCCAGGGTATGTCGACGACTTTCTTCTCGGTTCCCATAAAGTATTGCCCGTCGTAGACAATGTGATTGATTCCCGTCATATCTACAATATGGACGGTCG